>JASLBJ010000220.1 GCA_030146725.1 Sphingomicrobium sp.
AAGCCTCAAGCGGACCAATCGGATGGTGGTCGTCGAGGAAGGCTGGCCGACCTGCTCTATCGCCTCCGAGATCATCGCCATCTGCATGACCGAAGGGTTCGACGACCTCGACGCGCCGGTGCTTCGGGTGACCAACGCAGACGTGCCGATGCCCTATGCCGCGAACCTCGAAAAACTGGCGCTGATCAACGCCGACGATGTCGTCGCTGCCGCAAAATCGGTCTGTTATCGTTGACCCGGTGCTCGGCCCGGATCGCGCGGTTGCGTTAAGCTACGTTCCGGCGCGGAAGCGGGCCGCGATCGGTGCCTTGTGGTCGATCGATGCGGCGATGGGCGATGTCGTTCGGACGTCGCGTGAGCCGATGGTCGGGGCGATCCGGCTGGCCTGGTGGCGCGAGCGGCTCGAGGAACTCGATTCGGGCGGGCCGCCGCCGGCCGAGCCGCGGCTGCAGGCGGTGATGGCCGAGTTGCTGCCACTGGCGATCTCGGGCCGCCAGATTGCCGTGCTGGAGGGCGGGTGGCTGCGACTGTTCGATCCATTTCCATGGGAGACGCCGGCGTTCGAGGCGGTGCTGCTTCGCGGGCGCAACCTGTTCGGCCTGGCTGCGCGGGTTCTGGGCGGGTCCGGTGAACAGGTTGAGGTGGCGGGTGGCGCCTGGGCGCTGGTCGATGCCGCCCGTCATTGCAGCGATGGGGCCTCTCGTGCTGCGCTCCTGACGCAGGCGCAGCTGCTTGCCAACGAGCTGCGCGGTGCACGCTTCGAGCGGGCTGTGCGGCCGTTAACGATGCTTGGAGCGCTTGCGATGCGCGATGTCGGGCTCGGCGAGCCATTCGAGCTCGAAGGCTCGCCACGGCGGCTCGGGGTGATGCTGGCTCATCGGATGTCCGGACGGATGACCCGCAAGCATTGACAGCGGTCGCTCCACGGTGGAGCATGTGGTTGCCGAATCCTCTGTTTACCGAGGATGTCGGATGGCGCGTTTTTTGGCCGGGGCTGCGGCCTGCTTTCTGTTCGTGACCGGCTTCTTCATGCTGTGGCAGGGCCGTGCGCAGGAGCCGCCGATGCTGCCTGCGGCGCCGCCTGCAGCAGTCTCCACGCCGTCGATGGTCGTTGCCGACGCGGCACCCGCGCCGCCTCCCGAAGCGACGCCGAAAACACGCGAGCAGAAGCGCTTCAGCCGCGTCGACAAGGACAAGGACGGCCGCATCGCCCGTGAGGAACTGTTCGCTCCGCGGCGCAAGGCCTTCGCCAAGCTCGACGCCGATGGCAACGGCGCGCTGTCGTTCGACGAGTGGGCCGTGAAGACGGTCGACAAGTTCGGGAGTGCCGACAAGGACCGCTCCGGGTGGCTGACTCCGGCCGAATATGCCGTCACCGCACCGCCTCTCTCGAAAAAGAAACGCTGCGCATGCTAGTGCTTGCGTCCGCGCACCAGGACAATAAGTGCGCGTGATGGACCTGAAATCGCTCACTTACACGAGCCTGGCGCGGCTCGATCTCGTTGCGGAGGACATTGAGGCGATCCATCGCAGCGCGCGGGACCTCAACGCGCTCGATGGGATCAGCGGGCTGCTGGTGTTCAACGGGACGCATTTCCTGCAGATCATCGAGGGCGCGGAGAATGCGGTCGACGATCTTGTGACGCGGCTTCGGCGCGACCCGCGGCATACCGGTGTGGAGGTGCGCGACCAGCGCCGGGTCGAGGAGCGCAGCTTTCCCGACTGGTCGATGGAACTGGTGCGGGTCAGCGCGAGCTATTTCGAGGCGCGCGAGACGATCACCGACCTGCTGCCCGACCAACTGCCCGAGGACGTCCGCGGCCGCTTGCTGCAGATGACCGAAAGCATCTCGGGCACGGTCAGCCTCTAGGCCGGCTCGCGCTCGCGGTTTGCCTCGAGCCAGGGGTCGAACGCGGTCCGTGCCCGCTCGGTGTAGAGCTTCTTGCGATCGCCTTTCTTCGACTTTCCCGCGATCGGCGGCATCAAGCCGAAGTTGATGTTCATCGGCTGGTAGTTGTCGGCGTCGGCGCCGCCGGTGATGTGGCCGAGCAGCGCTCCGAGTGCGGTGTCGATCGGGGGCGGGGCGAGGATGGTGCCGCGCGCTTCCGCTGCGGCAAAGCGGGCGGCGATCAGCCCGATGGAAGCACTTTCGACATAGCCTTCGCAGCCGGTGATCTGCCCGGCGAAGCGGATGTTCGGCCGCGACTTGAGCCGCAGTTCCCGGTCGAGCAGCACGGGCGAGCGGATGAAGCTGTTGCGGTGAATTCCGCCAAGCCGCGCGAACTCGGCATTTTCGAGCCCGGGGATGGTGCGGAAGATCCGCACCTGCTCGCCATGCTTGAGCTTGGTCTGGAAGCCGACCATGTTCCACAGCGTGCCGAGCGCATTGTCCTGCCGTAGCTGGACGACCGCATAGGGCCAGCGGCCGGTGCGCGGATTGTCGAGGCCGACGCCTTTCATCGGTCCGTAGCGCAAGGTCTCGGCGCCGCGTTCGGCCATCACCTCGATCGGCATGCAGCCTTCGAAATAGGGCGTGTCGCGCTCCCAGTCCTTGAACTCGGTCTTCTCTCCGCCGTTCAGCGCCTCGACGAACGCAAGGTACTGGTCGCGGTCCATCGGGCAGTTGATGTAATCCTTGCCGCCCTTATCCCAGCGCGCGGCCATCCAGCAGATGCTCATGTCGACGCTGTCGCGGTGGACGATCGGCGCGATCGCGTCGAAGAAGGCGAGCGCGTCGCTGCCGGTCTCGTTCGAAATCGCCTGCGCCAGGTTCGATCCGGTCAGTGGGCCGGTGGCGATGATTGCCGGGTGATCGGGGAGGGTATCGATGCGCTCGCGGACGACGGTGATGTTGGGGTGGCCCTCGACCGCTTGGGTAACTTCGGCCGCGAAAGCTTCGCGATCGACGGCGAGCGCCGATCCCGCCGGGACGCGATGCTTGTCGGCCGCGCGCATGATCAGTGAGCCGAGGCGCCGCATCTCCTGATGCAGCAAGCCGACGGCGTTGTTCTCGGCATCGTCGGAGCGGAAGCTGTTCGAGCAGACCATCTCGGCGAGGCGGTCGCTGTCGTGGGCGGGGGTTGTATCGCCGCCGCCGCGCATTTCGCTGAGGCGCACGGCGATCCCGGCCTCAGCCAGCTGCCAGGCGGCTTCGGAGCCGGCGAGGCCGCCGCCGACGATGTGGATGCTGTGGGTCACGGCGCCGTCAATGCGGGGAGTGCGGCGACGAAGCAATCCTTACTCGCCGGATTGCTTCGCTGCGCGTCCGGTGACAGTTGGGACCATGCGCATCTTCACCATCGGCTACGAAGCGACCACGATGGTGGACTTCCTTGCCGCGCTCGTGGACGCCGGAGTGAAGCGGGTGATCGATGTCCGTGCGCTGCCGCTGTCGCGGCGGCCCGGCTTTTCCAAGACGCCGCTGCGGGGCGCGCTGGCGGAGGTGGGGATCGACTATGTGCACCTGCGCGCGTTGGGGACTCCGCCAGCGGGCAGGGAAGCCGCCCGCAAGGGTCGGCATGCCGAGCTGGAGCGGATCTATGCCGGCCAGCTCGAACTTCCCGAAGCGATTGCCGCGGGCGCTGCGATGCTCGAGCTTGCGTGCGAGACGCCGAGTGCCTTGTTGTGCTTCGAGCGGGAGCCGGAGGGCTGCCATCGCTCGCTGCTGCTGCGCGCCGTGGCCCCGGATGCAGATGTTGCGCACCTTTACGCGTGATCGCACGCGTCCAAGCCCTCGGCATTGAACTCGTTGAGCACCCCTCGCTCCCCACTCCGACAACCCGCGGGTGACCGACGCGCCTGGTATTCAAAATCTTGCGGTCGCGCCGGTGGTTGAGCCGCGCTGGCGGTCACGCCATCAGGCTGGGTGTCAGGCCTCGCTCGCCTGCCTGGCCGCGAACAGCGCCTCGATTTCCGGAACTGGTCGGCCGCTCATTTCCTTGTTGAGGGTCAGCACGATCCGGCGCTCGACTTCCTTGTGCAGTTCCTTGCGCAGCACGCCCAGCGCCTTGGGTGGAGCGACGATCGCCAGCGCATCGAAGTCGTTGCGGAGCGCGCGCATGCGCAGCTGCTCGGCCGCCGCCTTGACCCACTTGTCCTCTTCCTGCTGGTGATAGTCGGTCTCGCCCATCGCCGGCCGGTGGGTGTCGCCGCCGCCCGAGCCACCCGGAGCGCCACCCGCGGCATCGGTCTTCATCTCGCGGTCGGGGGCGTCCTCGCGCTCGTCATGGGCTTCGGTGCGCAGGTCGATCCGGTTCTCATCGCCATGATTGCGGAAGAACAGCATCTTGCGGCCGTCGATGACGAGCACGAGCGCCTGATTGGGAAGGGCCATTCACATCTCTCCTGATCTAATGTCTGAGCGAACGCGAAGGCGCGCTGTGCCGTTCCCGCAACCTGCCGCAGCCAAGGATCATACGAGCGTCGGCTAGTGCTGCTCGGGGTCCGCCGGCCGCTCGAGTTCGTGCTCGCCGATCACGGCATCCTCGGTCGGCGCATGCTCGTCGCCAGCCTCGACCTCGACCTCCTCGTCGCTCTCGTCGATGCGCGCGACGCTGACCACATGCTCGCTGTCGGCGACGCGCAGGATCATCACGCCCATCGTGTTGCGCCCGGCGATGCGGATGCTGCCCACGGTGGTGCGGATCATCTTGGCCTGGTCGGTGACCAGGATCAGTTGCTCGCCCGGCTTGACCGGGAAGCTTGCGACGACCGCGCCGTT
>JASLBJ010000225.1 GCA_030146725.1 Sphingomicrobium sp.
GTCTATACGACGACCCCGAAGAAGCCGAACTCGGCGTTGCGCAAGGTGGCCAAGGTCCGCCTGACCAACCAGCGCGAAGTGATCAGCTACATCCCCGGCGAGGGCCACAACCTCCAGGAGCACAGCGTCGTGCTGATCCGCGGTGGCCGTGTGCGCGATTTGCCCGGCGTACGTTATCACGTGCTTCGCGGCGTCCTCGATACCCAGGGTGTCAAGGACCGGCGCCAGTCGCGTTCGAAGTATGGCGCCAAGCGTCCCAAGTAATTTGCAGCAGCGAGTAAGCCCCGGACAGGGCTCCCATCCTTGATGGGTTCCCACATGTTCCGGACCAGGCTGAAGAGAAAGGAATAATCTATGTCCCGTCGTCGCCGCCCGGAAAAGCGCGAGATCCTGCCCGATCCCAAGTTCGGGGATGAAGTCCTATCGAAGTTCATGAATTCGATCATGCTCGACGGCAAGAAGTCGGTCGCCGAGAACATCGTCTATGGTGCGCTCGAGAGCGTCGAAACGCGCCTCAAGCGGGAGCCGATCGGGGTTTTCCACGATGCGCTCAACAATGTGAAGCCAGGAATCGAGGTCCGCAGCCGCCGCGTCGGCGGTGCGACTTACCAGGTGCCGGTCGATGTCCGCGTCGAGCGCGCGCAGGCCCTGGCGATCCGCTGGCTGATCACCGCCGCTCGGGCACGGTCGGAAAAGACCATGGCCGGCCGCTTGTCGGGCGAACTGATGGATGCCTCGCAGAACCGCGGCAATGCGGTGAAGAAGCGCGAGGACACGCATCGCATGGCCGAGGCCAACCGCGCCTTCTCGCACTACCGCTGGTAAGTTTCACACCTATATTGCGAGCGTCCGGCGCTGCCGGTCCCCCGCATCGCTAAGGATTAACGATCATGGCCCGCAGCCATCCGCTCGACCGCTATCGCAACATCGGCATCATGGCGCACATCGACGCCGGCAAGACGACGACGACCGAGCGAATCCTGTATTACACCGGCAAGTCCTACAAGATCGGCGAGGTCCATGAGGGCACCGCGACGATGGACTGGATGGAGCAGGAGCAGGAGCGCGGGATCACGATCACGTCGGCTGCCACGACCTGCTTCTGGCGGGCCGAGGACCAGAAGGGCGAAGAGCACCGGATCAACATCATCGATACGCCGGGCCACGTCGACTTCACCATCGAGGTCGAGCGTTCGCTGCGCGTGCTCGACGGCGCGGTTGCCTGTTTCGACGGCGTTGCCGGGGTCGAGCCGCAGTCCGAGACGGTGTGGCGCCAGGCCGAGAAGTATCACGTGCCGCGGATGTGCTTCATCAACAAGCTCGACCGCACCGGTGCGAACTTCGACATGTGCGTGGCGATGATCAAGGACCGCCTCGGTGCGCGTCCCGCGGTGCTGTATCTGCCGATCGGCATCGAGGGCAGCTTCAAGGGCCTCGTCGACCTAGTCGAGAACCGCGCGATCATCTGGCTCGACGAGAGCCTGGGCGCGAAGTTCGTCTACGAGGACATTCCCGCCGACCTCGCCGACGCTGCTGCGACTGCCCGCATGGACCTCATCGAGATGGCCGTCGAGCAGGACGACGAGGTCATGGAAGCCTATCTTGGCGGCCAGGAGCCCGACACTGCGACCCTCAAGCGGCTGATCCGCAAGGGCACGCTCAACTTCTCGTTCGTGCCCGTGCTGTGCGGCTCGGCGTTCAAGAACAAGGGCGTCCAGCCGTTGCTCGATGGAGTCATCGACTATCTGCCCTCGCCTCTGGACATTCCGCCGGTCGAAGGCCTCAAGATGGATGGAGAGACGACCGATATGCGCGCGCCTTCGGACGACGCGCCGTTCTCGGCGCTGGCGTTTAAGATCATGAACGATCCGTTCGTCGGGACGCTGACCTTCGCGCGCATCTATTCGGGCAAGCTCGAGACGGCGAGCCAGGTCCACAACAGCGTCAAGGACAAGAAGGAAAAGGTCGGCCGCATGCTGCTGATGCATGCCAACGACCGCGAGGATATCCAGGTCGCCTATGCCGGCGATATCGTCGCTCTGGCGGGGCTCAAGGACACCACCACCGGCGATACCCTGTCGGCCGCCAATGCGCCGATCATCCTCGAACGGATGGAGTTTCCCGATCCGGTCATCGAGGTTGCGGTGGAGCCCAAGACCAAGGCCGACCAGGAGAAGATGGGCATCGCGCTCAATCGCCTTGCGCGCGAGGATCCGTCGTTCCGCGTGACCTCCGACCACGAGAGTGGCCAGACGATCATCAAGGGGATGGGCGAGCTCCATCTCGAGATCCTCGTCGATCGCATGAAGCGCGAGTTCAAGGTCGAAGCCAACGTCGGTGCGCCGCAGGTTGCGTATCGCGAGTATCTCGGCAAGCCGGTCGACCTGACCTACACCCATAAGAAGCAGTCGGGTGGTTCCGGCCAGTTCGCCGAGATCCGCGTCAGCCTGACGCCGGGCGAGCGCGGTTCGGGCTTCGTGTTCAGCGACGAGATCAAGGGCGGCAACGTTCCGAAGGAGTATATTCCTTCGGTCGAGAAGGGCATGCGCGAGACTGCCGAGACGGGATCGCTGATCGGCTTCCCGATCATCGATTTCGAAGTCAAGCTGACCGACGGCAAGTACCATGACGTCGATTCGTCGGCGCTGGCGTTTGAAATCTGCGCGCGCGGCGCGATGCGCGAAGCGGCGCAGAAGGCCGGGATCAAGCTGCTCGAGCCGATCATGAAGGTCGAGGTGGTCACTCCCGAGGATTATCTCGGCGACGTCATCGGCGACCTCAACAGCCGCCGCGGCCAGATCCAGGGCACCGACACGCGCGGCAATGCCCAGGCCGTCGAAGCGACCGTGCCGCTTGCCAACATGTTCGGCTACGTCAATCAGCTGCGTTCGTTCAGCCAGGGACGCGCGCAGTACACGATGCAGTTCTCCCACTACGAGGAAGTGCCGCAGAACGTCGCCGAAGAGGTGAAGGCGAAGCTGGCATAAGCTAGAAATAGAGGCTATGGGCGCGCCCTGCGAACGGGCGGCCGCCCCGTTTTTTTCAGACACAGAAGAGGCGTATAATGGCGAAGGCTAAATTCGAGCGGAACAAGCCGCACTGCAACATCGGCACCATCGGTCACGTCGACCATGGCAAGACCTCGCTGACGGCGGCGATCACCAAGGTGCTGGCCGAGACCGGCGGCGGCGTTGCCGTCGACTTCGCCAACATCGACAAGGCGCCCGAAGAGCGCGAGCGCGGGATCACCATCTCGACCGCTCACGTCGAGTATGAGACCGCCAATCGCCACTACGCCCACGTCGATTGCCCGGGTCACGCCGATTATGTGAAGAACATGATCACCGGCGCCGCGCAGATGGACGGCGCGATCCTGGTCGTGTCGGCCGCAGACGGCCCGATGCCGCAGACCAAGGAGCACATCCTGCTTGCAAAGCAGGTCGGCGTTCCGACGATGGTCGTGTTCCTCAACAAGGTCGACCAGGTCGACGATCCCGAGCTGCTCGAGCTGGTCGAGCTCGAAATCCGCGAGGAGCTGACCAAGCGCGACTTCGACGGCGACAATATTCCGATCGTTGCAGGCTCGGCCCTTGCGGTGCTCGAGGACAGCAACGACGAGATCGGCAAGCAGGCGATCCTCAAGTTGATGGAAGCCGTCGATAGCTGGATCCCGCAGCCCGAGCGTCCGCTCGACAAGCCGTTCCTGATGCCGATCGAGGACGTGTTCTCGATCTCGGGTCGCGGCACGGTCGTCACCGGCCGGATCGAGACCGGAATCGTCAAGGTCGGCGAGGAAGTCGAGATCGTCGGCATCAAGGACACCAAGAAGACGGTCGTGACCGGCGTCGAGATGTTCCGCAAGCTGCTCGACCAGGGCCAGGCCGGCGACAACGTCGGTGCGCTGATCCGCGGCGTCGGACGCGAAGAGGTCGAGCGTGGCCAGGTGCTGTGCAAGCCGGGTTCGATCACCCCGCACACCGACTTTCAGGCCGAGGTCTATGTCCTGTCGAAGGACGAGGGCGGCCGTCATACGCCGTTCTTCGCCAACTACCGTCCGCAGTTCTACTTCCGCACGACCGACGTGACGGGCGAAGTGATGCTGCCGGAGGGTACCGAGATGGTGATGCCGGGCGACAATGTGACGCTTGGCGTCAAGCTGATCGCGCCGATCGCCATGGATCCCGGCCTGCGCTTCGCGATCCGCGAAGGCGGACGGACCGTCGGTGCAGGGGTTGTCGGTTCGATCTCGAAGTAATATAGGACTGCAACCGCGCGATTCTGATTGAGGGTCGCGCGGTTCGCTTTTTGTTTGTGGAGTAAGCGGCGTTCTGGCCGAAAGGTCATGAAGAGCGTTGTATTTGCTCGTTTGGTGTAGCCCGCAAGGGCGCGGCTATTTCGCATCGGTAGGGTTATGGAAACGCAGAATATCCGGATTCGCCTGAAGGCCTTCGATCACCGAGTGCTCGATCAGGCGACGGGCGACATCGCCGACACGGCGCGGCGCACGGGTGCTCTCATCCGCGGTCCCATTCCCTTGCCGACGCGAATCGAGAAGTTCACGGTCAACCGGAGCCCTCACGTCGACAAGAAGTCGCGCGAGCAGTTCGAGGTACGGACCTACAAGCGGCTGCTCGATATCGTGCAGCCCACCCCGCAGACGGTCGATGCGCTAATGAAGCTCGACCTTGCCGCGGGTGTGGACGTGGAGATCAAGCTGGCCTAAGGGCTCAGCAACGCGCGGGGAAACTCGCGCAAGACTAGGGTGATACCGCCGGGATTTTCCCGGGCTGCGTCCCCGCCGTTCCGCGACATCGCGGAGCACTAGCCCAGGCGGGGCACGTTCATATCGTCGGGCTTCACGCCCCTTCGGAATTGTCCGGGGGCCTCTGTATGGGAGTTTGGTCATGCGCACTGGCGTGATCGCGAAAAAGGTCGGGATGACCCGCCTGTTCCAGGCGGACGGTCGGCATGTGCCGGTTACCGTCCTGCAACTGGACAATGTCCAGGTCGTCGGCCGTCGCGAGACGAACCGGGACGGCTATACCGCCGTCCAGCTTGGCGCCGGCACGGCGAAAGCGAAGAATGTCGCCAAGCCGCAGCGGGCCGCGTTCGGCATCGCCGAAGTCGAGCCCAAGGCTCGCGTCGTCGAGTTCCGGGTGGCCGAAGATGCGTTGCTCGATCTTGGCGCGACCATCAGCGCAGAGCATTTCATCGCCGGCCAGATGGTCGATGTCGCCGGCGTGACTCAGGGCAAGGGCTTTGCCGGAGCGATGAAGCGCTGGGGCTTCAAGGGCCTGCGCGCGACTCACGGTGTCTCGGTCTCGCACCGTTCGCACGGCTCGACCGGTCAACGCCAGGATCCGGGCAAGGTCTTCAAGAACAAGAAGATGGCCGGCCACATGGGCGCGCGCAATCGCACCCAGCAGAACCTCGAGGTCGTCCGCACCGATGCGCTGCGTGGTCTCGTGTTCATCAAGGGCTCGGTTCCGGGTCACAAGGGCAGCTGGCTGACCATCCAGGACGCGATCAAGATCCCGCGCGGCGACGATCTGCCGTATCCGGCGGGCCTGCTCGACACGTCGGCTCCGGTCGACGAGAGCGAGCTTCCGGCGGCCGGCCTGGTCGACGATGCGGCGGTCCACGAGATTCCGGCGCTACCCGGCGACGACGAGGTTGCGGCGATCGCGGCCGAGCAGGACGCCGGCGTGGCTGCGTCCGATGCCGCCGAAGCGGCTGAGGCCGCCGATCCGGCGACCCCCACCGCCGACGACAGCAAGGAAGGCTGAGCGATGAAGGTCAAGGTACAGAACCTCGACGGTGCGCAGGCCACGGATGGCGCTGGCGCGGACATCGAGCTCAACGACGCGATCTTCGACGTCGAGCCGCGCGGCGACATCCTTCACCGGGTCGTCACGTGGCAGCTGATCAACCGCCGTGCTCCGGGACGTGCGACTCGCGAGCGCAGTGAAGTCGCGCGCACGGGCAAGAAGTTCGGCAAGCAGAAGGGCGGCGGTACCGCTCGTCACGGCGATCGCCGCGCTCCGATCTTCATCGGCGGCGGCAAGGCGCACGGCGCGCGGGCCCGGATCTTCAGCTCGAGCCTCAACAAGAAGGTCCGTGCACTCGGCCTCAGGATGGCGCTGTCGTCCAAGGCGCGCGACGGCCAACTGGTCGTGCTCGACAATCTCGACCTCAGCGAAGGCAAGACCAAGGAGCTGCACAGCCGCCTCGGCCAGCTCGGCTTTGGCCGGACCGCACTGGTGATCGACGGCGACGCGCTCAACGTCAGCTTTGCCCGTGCCTCGTCGAACCTTGGGAGCATCAACCTGATGCCCGCGGTCGGCGCCAACGTGTACGACATCATGCGCCACGAGACGCTGGTTCTGACCCGCGCCGCGGTCGAAAAGCTGGAGGCCCGGTTCAATGGCTAAGCAAGCCACAACTGCCAATCGCGACCGCCCGGCGGCCGAAGCGCGGCACTACGACATCGTGCTTGCGCCGCACATCACCGA
>JASLBJ010000230.1 GCA_030146725.1 Sphingomicrobium sp.
GTAGATTTCGCGCGTGCCGAGCGCCAACCGCTCGCCGTCGAGGCCGCGGGCACTGTCGAGCGCGCCGGGCGGTGGCGGCCGGTCGAGAAAGATAACGAGGACCTGGCGCCCCGGAGCATCGGCGAAGGGGTTGGCTTCGGCAACGGCGGCGATCTCGGCGGCCGTTCGGATCAGAACGGGCACGCGCTTGCCCATGTGGGATTCGAGCCGAACTTCGAGTTGCTCGCGAACCGCAGCTTCGGTGCCATCGCTGGCGAAGATCAGATTGCCGCTCGCGATCAGGGTCTGCGGGCTGCCGAAGCCGAGTTCCTCGGCAATCGCCTTCAACTCGGCCATCGGCAGCTTGCTGGTGCCGCCGATGTTCACGGCGCGAAGCAGGGCGACATAGACGGTCACGCTGCGTCGAGCAGGCGCGCGGCCTGAGCACGGGCTTCGTCGGTGACGGCCGCGCCGGAGAGCATGCGCGCGATTTCCTCGTGGCGCTCGCTTGCGGTCAGTCGGCGGACGGACGTGCGCGTACCGCCCTCGCCGTGGCTTTTCTCGATGCGGTAATGGTGGGCCGCACGCGCGGCGACCTGGGGCGAGTGGGTGACGACCAGCACCTGGCTTCGGGTCGCAAGCCGAGCGAGCCGTTCGCCGATCGCGCTTGCAACCGCGCCGCCGACGCCGCGGTCGATCTCGTCGAAGATCATCGTGCCGGCGCTGCCCGCCTCGGCCAGTGCGACCTTGAGCGCCAGGATGAACCGCGAAAGCTCGCCGCCCGACGCGATTCTTGTCAGTGGGCCGAACGGAGCACTGGGGTTGGTCGAGATCTCGAACTCGACGCGGTCGGTGCCGCTCGCGCCGGGCTCGGCCGCGGCGATGCTGGTGCGGAAGCGCGCAGCTTCGAGCTTGAGCGGCTTGAGCTCGCCGGCAACCGCGCCGTCGAGGGACCGCCCGGCGGCGATCCGCTTGCCCGTGAGCACGGCAGCAGCCTCGGCGTAACGCTCTCGCGCGCGACCAAGCTCGCGCTCCAGCCCGACGATGCGCTCGCCGCTGCCGTCGATCGCCGCCAGTCGCGCGTGCATGTCCTTGCCCAGATCGGCGAGTGCGTCGGCCTCGACCCGGTGCTTGCGCGCCAGCCCGCGGATGTCGAACAGCCGTGCTTCAACGCGGTCGAGCCGGTCGGGATCGAAGGTCAGTGCATCGGCGGCCTGCCCGATCCGCTCTTCCGCCTCGCTCGCCTCGATCAGCGCGCGGTCGAGCGACGCCAGCGCCTCGGCCAGCAGCGGATGGTCGGCCGCACCGCGCTCGATCCGCCGGGCAGCGAGCCGCAACTGGGCAAGCGCGCCATCCGAGCCGCCAAGCAGTTCGTCGAGGCCGGTCAGCGCCTCGCCCGCCTTGGCCCCGGACTGCATCGCCGCGCGCTCCTCGGCGAGGCTGCTTTCCTCCCCGGCTTCCGGCTTGAGCGCGTCGATTTCCTCGCACGCAAACGCCAGCCATTCGCGGTCGCGTGTCGACTCGGCCATCGCGGCCCGGGCGCCGGACAGCTCGGCGTCGATCCGGCTGACTTCGGCCCACGCCGCCGCGACGGGTGCGGCGTCGATCCGGCCGAACAGGTCGAGCAGGCGGCGGTGGCCCCTGGAATTGAGCAGCCCGCGCTCGTCGTGCTGGCCGTGGATTTCGATGCTCAGGCCGCCGATGTCGCGCAGCAGCGCGGCCGACACCGCGGTCGAGCCGATGAACGCGCGGCTGCCGCCGTCGGCCTTGAGGGTGCGGCGAAGCAGCAGCGGCTCGCCCGGCTCAGGCTCGATGCCTTGCTCGGCGAGCAGGCCGAACAGCGGGTGGTCGGGAGAGATTTCGAGTTCGGCCGAGACCGACGCGCTGTCCTGGCCCGAACGGACCAGGCCGCTGTCGGACCGGGCGCCGAGTGCCAGGCCGAGTGCATCGAGCAGGATCGACTTGCCCGCGCCGGTTTCCCCGGTGAGCACGCCAAGGCCGCCCTCGAACTCGATCTCGAGCCGTTCGACCAGAACGACGTCGCGGATGGCAAGCTGCCTCAGCATGAAGCCGGCGGCCGCCCGCGCAAAGGGTCAGCCCTGGGGCGCGTGCCGCTGGATCAGCGCGAACGAGCGCTGATACCATCTGTTGCCGGGGTAATTGCGACCGAGGACCGCAGCGGCCTTGCGCGCTTCCGCCGGAACTCCAAGCGCGAGGTAGCTTTCGACCAGCCGATGGAGCGCTTCGGGCGCATGGCTGGTGGTCTGGTACTTCTCGACTACCGAGCGGAAGCGGTTGGTCGCCGCCAGCCAGTTGCCCGAGCGCTGATAGAAGCGGCCGATCTCCATCTCCTTGCCGGCAAGATGGTCGTTGATGAGGTCGAGCTTGAGGCGTGCGTCCGAGGCATAGCGGCTCTGCGGGTAGCGACGGATCAGTTCGCCGAATGCGTCCGATGCCTGCTGGGTGATCCGCTGGTCGCGGGTCACATCCTCGATCTGATTGTAGTAGCTCATCGCCACCAGATAGTTGGCGTAGGGCGCTTCCTTGTTACCCGGATGGATGGTCAGGAAGCGCTGCGACGAGCTGATCGCCTCCGGATACTTGCGCGCAAGATAGTAACTGAAGCTGCTCATCAACTGCGCGCGGCGGGCCCACACCGAGTAGGGATGCTGGCGCTCGACCTCGTCGAACAGCTTGGCCGACTGCTCGTAGTCGCCGTCGTCCATGCGCTTCTTGGCGAGCGCGTAGAGCGTGTTCACATCGCGTGCGATGTAGGCAGTGTCGCCCTTGGTCTGGCGGCTGGCGCAACCGGCTGCGGGGAGGACGAGCGCACAAGCGAGAAGGGTCGCGGCGCCGCGGGTCAATGTCAGCATGATTAGCTCCTTAGCGCCGCGCCGGGCATAGGCCAAGCTAGAACGGGGCCAGGCCAGAACGGGGCCAAGCCCGATCGCAGCGGCGGTCACCCTGCCCCGCCGAGCACGAACCGGGGATGAACGGCGCTCAGGCGGGCTGATGTCCTGGAACGTCGGCGTCGTCGGTGCGCAGGAAACTGTC
>JASLBJ010000268.1 GCA_030146725.1 Sphingomicrobium sp.
GCGCTTGTCCTCCGCGGGCACGTGATGGAGCGTGCGCATGTTGTGGAGCCGGTCGGCGAGCTTGACCAGCAGCACGCGGATGTCGCCGGACAGCGCAAGCAGGAACTTGCGCAGGTTTTCCGCCGCGCGCTCGTTCTCTGACTGCGCCTCGATCTTGCTGAGCTTGGTCACTCCGTCGACCAGCCGGGCGACGTCCTTGCCGAACAATCGCTCGATTTCCTCGGTCGTCGCGACGGTGTCCTCGATGGTGTCGTGGAGGATTGCGGTGGCGATCGTCTGGTCGTCGAGCTTGAGGTCGGTAAGGATGCCCGCGACCTCGATCGGATGGCTGAAATACGGATCGCCGGAGGCGCGCAATTGCGATCCGTGAGCCTTCATCGAGAACACGTAGGCGCGGTTGATCATGTCCTCGTCCGCTTGCGGATCGTAGGAACGGACCTTTTCGACAAGTTCATACTGGCGCAGCACGGGGCCTAGATGGGGCGAGTGGGCGGGGCGGCGCAAGCCTTCGTCGCTGGTCGAGCCGGGCGTCCGAGCCACTTCAATATTGTTTTGCCCGGCATGTTCGTGCTTTGCTGTGCCGGCCGAAGGAGGGAAAACTTGGCGCAGCACAAGGTTACGTCCGAAATCGACGCGTTCCGTGAGGCTGCGCTGCAGTGTCCGCTGCCGTTCGCGGTCGAGCTGATCGGCGAGAAATGGGCGTTCCTGATCCTACGCGGCGCACTCAACCGCCTCAGGCACTTCGAGGAATTCCAGGCGGGGCTCGGAATTGCGCGCAACATCCTGTCCGACCGGCTGGGCAAGCTGGTCGCCGGCGGAATCCTTATTCGCTCGCCCGACGAGAGCGACCGCCGCAAGGTGATCTATGCACTTACCCCAAAGGGCGAGGCGCTGTTGCCGGTCGTGCTCGCGCTGCGGCAGTGGGCCGAGGACTGGGGCAATGGCCCGGCGCCCGTGATGCTGGTCGACGAGCGTGACCAGCGGCCGGTGCGCCGGATCAGCGTCCAGGCGGAAGACGGCCGCAAGCTCAACGTCGGCGAGCTCGCCTGGGTCAGCAGCGAGAGCCGGCCAGATCAGCTGCGGCAGGCCGCAGCCGGCTGATCATTCGTACTCGTTGCCCGAGGGGTGTTATTCGTACTCGTTGCCCGAGGGGCTGGGGCGCGGCGGAGCGGCGGCGGTCAGGCGCAGAGCCTCGGCCGACTCGCTGAGCGAAGCCAGCTCGTCAGTCTCGTCCTCTTCGTCGACGCGGACCTTTTGCAGATTGCCGACGATTGCTTCCTCGAGGTTGCGCGGACGGACCGTCTCTTCGGCGATTTCACGAAGGGCCACGACCGGATTCTTGTCGCGGTCGCGGTCGATGGTCAGGTCGGCGCCGCCCGAAATCTGCCGCGCCCGCTGCGCGGCCATCAGCACCAGGTCGAACCGGTTCGGAATCTTGTCGACGCAATCTTCGACCGTTACGCGCGCCATAAAGGGCTCCGTCAAGCAGCTGGAAGGCAGGGAAGCGCGGCCAATAGCCGGTGGCACCCGCGATAGTCAAGAAAACCCGCGCAGGCCAGCCTGCTTGCGCGCAGGCCGCCGTCCGGCCACATCGCACCCTGTGTCCGACCCCGCCATCGAAGCCTCCGACGTGGCCTGCCAACCGGTCGCTGCGCTGATCGGCGGCAACCGGCTCGAGCTGATTACCGGGGGTGCCGACCGGCTCGCCGCGATCCTCGATCTGATCGCCACCGCGACGCACAGCGTCCGCTTGTTGTTCTACATGTATGTCGCCGACCGTGCGGGCACAGCAGTGCGCGACGCGCTGGTTGCTGCTGCGGCGCGCGGAGTCCAGGTCCAGGTGCTGCTCGACGGCTATGGCTGCGCCGACCTGCCGGGCGACTTCTTCCGACCGCTGGATGAAAGCGGCGGCCGCTTCTGCCTGTTCCATCCGAGGTACGGCCGCCGCTATCTGCTTCGCAATCACCAGAAGCTGATCATCGCCGACGAGCAGCGGGCGCTGATCGGCGGCGCCAACATTGTGGAGGAATATCTGACCGACGAAGGGCCGCGGCACTGGCGCGACCTGTGGCTGTCGCTCGATGGGCCGACGGTCGCCTCGGCCGCATCTTACTTCGATGCGCTGTTCCGCTGGACCATGCGAAAGAAGGCGCGGCTACGCAGCCTGCGGCGAATGGTGGTTCGCCACAGCGGCACCGAAGGTCCGCTGCAATGGAAATTCAGTGCACCACTCAGCTTGCGTACCCCGTGGCCTTCGAGCCTCGCGAAGGAGCTTGGACGAGCGCGGCAAATGGATCTGGTCGCCGCGTACTTTTCGCCACCGCGCTCGATGCTTCGACGCCTTGGCCGCCTTGCCCGGAGCGGGACAGTGCGCGTGATCACCGCCGCAAGGTCGGACAATCCCGCAACCGTCGGTGCCGCGCGTCATACCTACGCCCGTCTGCTTCGCCGCGGCGTCAGAATGCACGAATATGGCCCGGCCAAGCTCCACACCAAGCTCGTGATCGTCGACGATGCGGTTTACATCGGCTCGGCCAATTTCGACTTCCGCAGCCTCTACATGAACATGGAGATCATGCTTCGGATCGACGATGCTGGGTTCGCCGCTTCGATGCGCGGCTACTTCGAGGAGGAGCTTGCACGCAGCGAGCCGATCACGCCCGAACTCCATCGCGCCCGGGCAACGCTGTGGCGGCGGATCAGGTGGACGATCTCGCACTGGCTGGTGACATCGATGGACTATACCGTCACCCGGAGGCTCAACTTCCGTTCGGAGAGTTAGGTTTTTTTGTTTTGGACGTGCGGCACCGGCCCGCAGTCTTTTGTTAGTTTGAGACGGCACCGGCCCGCACCCCCACCCGGCCACTCATCCAGTATGATCCTGTGGGTGGCCGGGTGGGGGCGCGGGCCGGTGCCGCACTTCCAAACAAAAGACTCCCCGGCCGGTCCGTCTCTATTCGAACAGAAGCCCCTAGCTCGCTTCAGGCTCCCGCCACGCCCAGAACAGCGTCGCCGGGGGCACGTTGATCCACTCGAAACCACGGTCGATCCGCTCGAACCATGGCTTGATGAAATTGAGCACCTTGGGGCTGAACTGATAGACGAGGAACGCGCCGCCGGGCCGGATCACCCGCGCGGTCGCCTCGGCGATGGCGTCGCCGACACCCGGCGGAAGCGTCGAGAAAGGCAGGCCGGAGAGCACGAAGTCGGCATGTGCGAACCCGCGGTCGGCCAGGATTTTCTCAACCTCGGCGGCCGATCCGGTCACCGCGACCAGCCGCTCGTCGTCGATGTCCTGCTTGAGAAAGGCCGTGAAGTCGGCGTTGAGGTCGATCGTCAGCAGGACCGCGTCGGGCCCGAGTTTCTCGAGGATCGGGCGGGTGAAAGTGCCGACCCCCGGACCATATTCGACGAACAGCCGGGTATTTTCCCAGTCGACCTTGCCGAGCATGTGATCGATCAGCGTCCGGCTCGACGGGATCACCGACCCGACCATCACCGGATGCTTGAGGAACTCGCGAAGGAACTGCCAGCGTGGGCTTGCCGCCCGGCGCGCCGCGCGCTGAGTGATGCGGCGCGGCCCCTTGAGGGTTCGAGCGGTCGAAGGCGGCATGATGTCTCCAGCAGGCGGACAGGGGCGCGACCGTTGGCAAATGCCTCATCACTTGGCAAGTTCCGCCGCAGCCGCGCAGACGCGACAACCCGCCGG
>JASLBJ010000319.1 GCA_030146725.1 Sphingomicrobium sp.
TCAGGCGGCTTCGTACTGCTCGATTACCCACGGCTCGTCCTGCGCCTGGTCGATCCATTCGGCGACATTGGGGTGGCCGAGCACCGCCTTCATGTAGAGGCCCGCGAACGGGGGGACCTGCACGCCATAGGTGATCAACCGGGTGACGACCGGCGCGAACATGATGTCCGCCGCGCACCAGCTGCCGAAGAGGAAATCACCGGTGCCGCCGAAGCGCGCGCGGGCCTGCGCCCACAACTGGAGGATGCGGTTGATCTCTTCGCGGACCTCGGGCGAGAGGGCGCGCGGCGGGAAGCTCTTGCGCACGTTCATCGGCAGCTCGCGGCGCAGATTGGCGAAGCTCGAGTGCATCTCGGCGGCCATCGAGCGGGCCATTCCGCGGGCGGCGGGATCGTCGGGCCAGAAGCGCTCGCGGCCAACCCGGTCGGCGAGGAACTCGATGATCGCGAGGCTGTCCCACACGACGCAATCGTCGTCCCACAGGATCGGCACCTTGCCGAGCGACGGGGCGAACTCGCCGCCCTGGCGCTTCTGCTCCCACTGCGCGTCGTACAAGGGCACGACGAATTCCTCATACTGCTCGCCCGATTGCCTGACGGCCAGCCAGCCGCGCATCGACCAGCTCGAGTATGCGCGATTGCCGATGATCAGCTTGAGCAAGGTCGGGGACTCCTAGGTGGTCGCGGCGTCGAGGATGTGGGTTCGTAACCCCGCGATACCGCTGCCGGTTTCGGACGAGGTGGTGAAGATCGCCGGGTGCGCCGCGGGATGCTTGGCGGCGGCTGCTGCGGTTTCGGCGAGGGTGACTTCGAGTTCGGTCGGCTTGACCTTGTCGCCTTTGGTCAGAACCACGTGATAGCTGACCGCCGCCTTGTCGAGCATGTCCATTACCTCATGGTCGACGGGCTTGAGCCCATGCCGCGAGTCGACCAGCACCAGCGCGCGCTTGAGCACCTGCCGGCCGCGCAGATAGTCGTTGATCAGGAACCGCCAGCGCTTGACGACGTCCTTGGGCGCTTCGGCGAAGCCGTAGCCGGGCATGTCGACGAGGCGCAGCCGGATCGGCTTGCCGACATCGAAAAAGTTGAGCTCCTGCGTCCGGCCGGGCGTGTTCGAGGTGCGCGCGAGCGTCTTGCGGTTGGTCAGCACGTTGAGCAACGAGCTCTTGCCGACGTTGGAGCGGCCGGCAAAGGCGATCTCCGGAAAATCGGGCGCGGGCAGGAACTGCAGCCCTGGCGCCGACTTCAGGAACTCGATCGGCCCCGAGAACAGCTTGCGCGCCAGCTCCTCGGGATCGTCGGCGGCAACCCGCATCAGGTCGTCGCCGGCTGAGGGTCGTTAAGGCCGAGGCCGTAGCGCCTGTAGAGCAGCCACTGCTGGCCGATCGTCAGCAGGTTGGACACCACCCAGTAGAGCTGCAGGCCGGCCGCGAATGGGGCCATCACGACCATCATGATCCACGGCATGAACGAGAATATCTGCGCCTGCACCGGGTCCATCGGCGCGGGGTTGAGCTTGAACTGCAGCCACATGGTGATGCCGAGCAGGATCGGCAGGACGCCGATCAGCATGAACCCGGGCGGCGTGAAGTCGAGCAGGCCGAACAGGTTGAGCGGCGTCAGCGGGTCGGGCGCGGACAGGTCCTTGATCCACAAGGTGAACGGCTGGTGGCGCATTTCGACCGCGACCATCAGCACCTTGTAGAGCGCGTAGAAGATCGGGATTTGGATCAGGATCGGCAGGCAGCCGGCGGCGGGATTGATCTTCTCGGCCTGGTAGAGCTTGAGCGTCTCCGCCTGCATCTTCGGCTTGTCGTCCTTGAACCGCTCCTGCAGCGCCTTCATTTTCGGCTGAAGCTTGCGCATCGCGGCCATCGACGCGAACTGCTTCTGGGCGATCGGGAACATCAGCAGGCGCACGATCAGCGTCAGCGCGATGATCGCCACGCCGAAATTGCCGAGCACCCGGAACAGCCAGTTGAGCAGGTCGAAGATCGGCCGCATGAACCATTCGAACCAGCCCCAGTCGATCGACTTGCTGAGCTTGGGGATGCCGGCCGCCTCGTAGCGGTCGAGCAGTTTCTTCTCCTTTGCGCCCGCGAACAGCCGCGTTTCGGTGCTGATCGCCTGGCCCGGGGGCACGATGATCGGTGCCTGCGCAAAGTCGGCCTGGTAGGCACCGCTCGGGGCCTTGCGGAAGCTTGCCGAGATCGCCGAGTTCTGTGCCGGCGCAAGCGCGGTCAGCCAATACTTGTCGGTAAAGCCAAGCCAGCCGCCGCGGCTGTCGAGGCGCTCGCCCGCGGGACCCGCTTCGTCGAGCGTGTCCCAGTCGACACTGTAATTGGCCGCATCGTTGAGGAAGCCCATCGGTCCGACGTGCATCGTCCAGCCGTCGGGGTCGGGTGACTTGTTGGCGCGGTTGATCAGTCCGTACGGGCGCACCGCGATCGCGCCGGCGCCGGCGTTGCCGACCCGCTGGCGGACGGTGAACATGTAATTCTCGTCGATCGACAGGATCTGCTCGAAGCGCTGGCCGGTCGGGTTGGTCCAGCTCAGGGTCACCGGCCGCCCGGGGGCGAGCAGCGGCGAGCTCGGCGTCCACACTGCGTCGGGGCCGGGGGCCGCAACCCCTTCGCCGGTCCAGCCGAAGCTTGCGAAATAGGCGCCTGGAGCGCCGCCCGGAGACAGCAGCCGAACGGGCGCCGAGTTCCGGTCGATCGTCTCGCGCTCCCGGACCAGCACCAGATCGTCGATCCGTGCGCCGGTGAGATTGATCGAGCCCTGCAGCGATGGCGTGCGGATCTGCACGCGCTGCCCTTCGGCAAGCACTTGCGCGCGGCTGCGCAATGCCCGGGGGCTGTCGGCAGCCGGATCGGCCTGCGGCTGGGGCAGGGCCTTGATCTTGCCGTCCTCGACGACTTGGGTCTGCGGCCCTGCGGTCGGCAGCAGCCGCTCGGAAATCATGCTCCAGCCAAGCAGCACCAGCGCGCTGAGCACGACGGCGAGGATCATGTTGCGGGTGTCGTTCAAGAAGAGATCCTCGTCATGGCACCGGGTCCGGGCCCTGGCCGCCCCACGGATGGCAGCGCATGATGCGCTTGAGTGCCATCCAGCCGCCTTTCGCCGCCCCATAGCGCTGAAGTGCGGTGATCGCATAGGCCGAGCAACTCGGCTGGTAGCGGCAGCTTGGCGGAAGTACCCTGGACGGGCCCTTCTGCCAGCCGCGAGCGACCAGGATCATCATCCGGGCAATCATCGCGCGACCCTCACCAGGGCCTGGACCAGCTCGGCACGAAGCCGGTCAAACGGGCGCTCGATCCCGCCGCTCCGTCCGATCAGCACATGGTCCGAGCCGGCGAAGCCTCCGGGTGCGATGATTTCACGGGCAAGCGCGCGCAGGCGGCGCTTCATGCGGTTGCGCACAACCGCACCGCCGATCTTTTTGGTGACGGTGAAGCCGACGCGCATTGCAGGATCACCGTCCTTGCGGTCGCGGACGAGCAGCACGAAGCCGGGACTTGCCGCCCGCCGACCGGCGTTGGCGGCAAGGAAGTCGGCGCGCCTGGCGATCGTGATTAGGCGCTGAGCTTCTTGCGACCGCGTGAGCGGCGGGCGGCAAGGATCTTGCGGCCGCCGACCGTCGCGCTGCGGTGACGGAAGCCGTGCCGCCGCTTGCGGACGAGGTTGCTCGGCTGGAAGGTGCGCTTCATCGCTCATTGCCCTAAGATACAAATTAGACGTGGTACTAAGAAAAAAGGGCCGCCGTTCGGGCAGCCGCTGTGAGGCGCGCAGTTAGTGGAAGGCGGCGGCGAAGTCAATCGGTGCGGGCGGTCGGGCCGGCGCGTCCCTCGCGGTCGGCCCGGGTCTCGGCCCAAGTCTCAGTTGGCGTATCCGGCGGCTCGGGGATCAGGGTCTTCCCGACGCTGGACTGGCCCAACTGCTGCTTGCGTAAGTCCTCACGCCGCCTGCTGCTCTGTCGCCGCAACCCCCAGTCCATCCAGCGCCCGACCTTGGGTTGCGTCCGCTTGAAGCGAACGTAGCGGCGCTTGGCCCACATGCTCGTCCTGAGCACCATCGCAAGCCCGAGCGCGAACACGAGTATGCCGCCCGGGCCGGGGAGCACGCCGGCGAGCGGCGACAGGATCATCAGCACCACGCCGGTCACGAAGATGGTCCACTCGACCACCGGATGATCGACGAACCGGTCCCACTGATCGCGCCTGATCATTCCCGCCGATGTGGTCGCGGGTGCCGGATCGCGCAAGGGAGCTTGCGGTGTGGCGCCGTGCAGGTCTAGCGTCGCCTCGCCGAAGTAGGGGGACGTCTGACCTTTGTCGTAAGTACGGGCGGGGCGCGCTGATGGGCGC
>JASLBJ010000024.1 GCA_030146725.1 Sphingomicrobium sp.
GGTTAGCCCGGCACTCCCCACCTCTTTCTAGCAACGCCAACCGCCTTTTCTTCGCAACAAAAGGCGGGCAGACCACGCCTATGCGTACCATCATGCTCGCCGCGCTTGCGGCTTTGTCCACGTCCGCCGCGGCGATCCCTCCGACGATGCCGCCGGGAGCGCCGCCGTCGCCTCCGCCGCGGCTGCTGGTGGTGATCGCGGTCGACCAACTGTCGGGCGAGTTGTTCGACGAGTATCGCCCGCACTTCACCGGCGGCCTTGCGCGGCTGGCGCGCGGCACGGTGTTCCGCAACGGCTACCAGGCGCATTCGGCGACCGAGACCTGCCCCGGCCATTCGACCATCCTCACCGGGGCGCTTCCCTCGCGCAGCGGGATCGTCGCCAACAACTGGATCGACCAGTCGGTCGCGCGCTCGGACAAGACCGTCTACTGCTCGGAGGACGAGCGGGTCGCGGGCTCCTCGTCGCGCGACTATCAGGTCTCGCCCGAACATCTGCGCAGCGCGACCCTCGGCGACCGGCTGAAGGCGCTTGCGCCGGCAAGCCGCAACGTCGCGATCGCCGGCAAGGACCGCTCGGCGGTGATGATGAGCGGCCGCGCGGTCGACCAGCGCTGGTACTGGGACGGCAAGACCTTCGCCAGCGACCTCAAGGGCACCGTGCCCGCTACCGTCAGCGCGGTGAACGCAGCGCTGGCCCAGCGGCTCGCCGTCGCCAGCCCGCCGCTCGACCTGCCGCCGCTGTGTGCGGCCAAGGCGCGGCCGTACACGCTGGGCGAGGGGCTGACGGTCGGCGCCGGCCGGCTCGACCGTGCCGCGGGCGACGTGCGCGCCTTCCGTGCCTCGCCCGACTCCGACGGCGCCGTGCTCGCGATCGGCGCCGGCCTGGTCCAGGAAATGCAGCTCGGCCGCGGTCCGGCGACGACCGACATCCTCTCGCTCGGCCTCGCTGCGACCGACGTCGTCGGGCACAGCTTCGGCAATGGCGGCGCCGAGATGTGCCTCCAGCTGCTCGGGCTCGACCGCGAGCTTGGCGACTTCCTTGCCGCGCTCGACAGCACCGGCATCGACTATGCGGTCGCACTGACCGCCGATCATGGCGCTATGGACTTCCCCGAGCGGCTTCGCGACCGCGGCATCGCCCAGGCGACGCGAGCCGACGCGGCGCTTGCGCCCGACGAGATCGGCAAGCGCCTCGCCGCCGAGCTCAAGCTGTCCGGCCCGGTGTTGCATGGCGAGGGGGTCGGCGGCGACGTGTGGCTCGACCGCGCGCTTCGCGGCCGCGACCGCACTCGGGCGCTCGCCGCCGCGGTTGCCGCCTATCGCGCCCACCCGCAGGTCGCCGCGGTGTTCACCGGCGACGAGCTTGCACGCCTGCCGGTGCCGACCGGCGACGTCGCGCGGTGGGACCTCCGCCAACGCGCCCGCGCCACTTACTCGGCCGGCCGCTCGGGCGACCTGGTCGTGTTCCTCAAGGAATATGTCTCGCCGATCGCCAAGCCGGGGCGCGGCTATGTCGCCGGACATGGCACGCCGTGGGACTACGACCGCCGGCTGCCGATCATCTTCTGGCGCAAGGGCATGGCCGCGACGGAGCGCTCCGACAGCGCCTCGACGACCGACATCGCACCGACGCTGAGCGCCATGCTCGGGCTCGCGCGCGATCCGGCGCCAAGCGACGGCCGCTGCCTCGACAGGATATCGGGGGTTGTTTGCCCGACGCGCTAAGTATCTAATCTACTTGGTTAATAGAATGAGGTTTAATCTGGCGTTCAGGCACTTTGCGGCAGGTGGCCATTGTAGGGGCAGCCGCGAGCGGCTGCTCTTCGGTAGGGGCAGCCGCCAGCGGCGGCCTTTCGAGGGGAGCAGCCGCAAGTGGCGGCCTTGGCGGAGACTTTGCCCATGCGTAAATCGGCCATCGCGCTCGTAGCTGCCGCCGCCGTCACGACGGCGGGTTGCGTGCAAACTCGTCAATATGCCGATGCGCAGTTCACGCCGCCTTCGGGGGACTATCGCCTGCTCGTCATGCGCCCCGACGTCACCGTCAGCTCGCTGACCACCGGCGGAATGGCCGAGCCGCGTGCCGACTGGACCGAAGCGGCGCGGACCAACATCATCGCCGCCTTGCGTGCGCAGCAGGCGGAAGCCGGCGGCACGGTGCAGATCCTCGAACGGCGCAACCAGCTCGCTGGCGTCAGCGAGGACACGATTGCCGATCTCGAGCGGCTTCATGCCGTCATCGGCCAGTCGATCGCGCTCCACAAATATGCCGGCGCGCGGCTTCCGACCAAGGCCGGCAAGGGCCTCGACTATACGCTCGGCAACGACGCGATCGAACTCGGGCGCAAGACCGGCTTCCAGTACGCGTTGTTCATGCACGCCGAGGACAGCATTGCCTCGACCGGCCGGGTCGCGCTCCAGGTGCTCGGCGTCGCCGGCTGCTTCGTCGGCTTCTGCGCCCCCAATATCGGTGGCGCGTCGCAAACCGCCTACGCGTCGCTGGTCGATCTGCGCACCGGCGAAGTCGTGTGGTTCAACGTCGTCCAGGCCGGCAGCCAGATCGCCGGAATCAGCTTTGGCGACATGCGGACGCCCGCGGGCGCGACGCAGCTGGTCGACCGCCTGGTCGGCCGGATGAAGCCCGGCCGCCAGGTCCGCAGAGCCGCCCAGACCCGACAGACGACTGGAACACGCTGATGTGCATGCGCTGCTTTGAAATGAACCGCCGCTCGCTGCTCGCCGGTGGCGGGATCGCCGCTGCGGCGATGACCACCGGTGTCGCCCATGCGCGCGTACGCCCGTCCGAGATGGTCCCGCTGATCGGTCCCGGCTTCCGGCCGACCGACCGCGACGAGATCGGCCTGTGGCAGCAGATGGACCGGGTCGAGGAAGAGGTCGCGGGCTCGAACCTGCTGATCAAGGACCCGGCGCTGGTCGGCTATCTGCAGAACCTTATTGGCACCGTCGGCGGCCCGGCCGCCAAGGACATGCGCATCTATCTCGCGCATATCCCCGACTTCAACGCGGTGATGTTCCCGAGCGGCTTCTCGGTCGTCTTTTCCGGGCTGCTGCTGCGGATGCGCAACGAGGCGCAGCTCGCCGGCGTCATCGCGCACGAGAGCGGCCACTTCCTGCGCCGCCACATGATCCGGTCGTGGCGCGACATGAAGCGCAAGAGCGACCTGTTCGCGATCGGCGCGATGGTTGCCGGAGTTGCGGGCGGCGCAACCGGCGTCAACACCGGCGACCTGACCCAGCTTGCCCAGCTTGGCACGATGCTGTCGCTGTTCCGCTACAACCGCGTGATGGAGGCCGAATCGGACGCAATGGGCGCTCGCCTGCTGGCCGAGAACGGCTATCCCGCGATCGAGATGGCGACGACCTGGGAGCAGTTGATCGGCGAGCAGGAAGCGAGCGCAAGGCACCGCCGCAAGCGCCGCGACCGGGGCTCGTCGCTGTTCGCGACGCACCCGTCGCCCGAATCGCGCATGGCCGACCTCCGGGCAACCGCCGCCGAGGTCACCATTCCCGGCCGCGTCTACGACGTTCGCCGCGAGCGTTACCTGAAGGCACTGGGCCCGATCCGCCAGACCCTGCTCGACGACCAGGTCAAGCTCAACGACCCGGGCGCCAGCCAGTATCTGATCGAAACGCTGGCCCGCGACGGCTGGAACGGCACGCTGCGCCATTACGAAGCCGAGGTCTGGCGCCTGCGCAATCGCAACGGCGACGATGCCCGCGCGGCGCAGGGCTATGCCGCGGCGGTGCGCTATCCCGACGCACCTGCCGAGGCATGGCGTTGGCATGGGCTGACGCTGATGAAGCAGGGCCGCTCGGCGGAGGCGCGCAACGCCCTGTCGCGCTATCTCACGATGCAGCCGACGGCTGCCGATGCGCCCTTCATCCGCCAGATGATCGGCTAAGGAGAATGACCCTGCGACGCCTCACCCTAGTACTTGCTGCCAGCGCGGTTGCCTTGTCCGGATGCTCCAGCGTCGGCGGCGAGGGCTTCGGCAGCGACTATTATTCGCTCGTCCGGGTGCGCGACATTCGCGTCGGCGACGGATCGATGGTGGTTACGCCGCCGCGGCCGTGGAACCGAACCAAGAAGTTCTTCATCTTCGACGATGTGCGCCATGTCGAGGACTGGACGCTCAACGGGCCGTTGCTCGACGGGATCAGCTTCGTGTCCGGGCTGCCCAACGGCCGCTATCTGATCCGCCAGCGGCGTACCGAAGACCGCCAGGTGCCCAAGTTCCGCTCCGACATGAGCGCGCCGGAAATCGTCTCGATGCTCGAAACGCTGTTCCGCGCCCGCGGCGGTGCGGTCGACTTCCGCACGACGTCGCTCGCGCCCAAGCAGTTCCTCGGCACCAACGGCTTCCAGCTCGACTATGAGCATCTCGACAGCGACGAATTGTGGCGTCGTGGCCGGGCGGTCGGCGCAGTCGTTGACGGCCGGCTCTATCTGATCCTGTTCGACGCCGCGCGGACGCATTATTTCTCCGCGGCAGCGGGCGACTTCGACGCGATCGTCGCCTCCGCCCGCCGCCGCTAGCAGCGCCCAGACTAGCCGATCGGGGAGATCGGCGTCGTCGGCGGCGCAGTGCCGGGCTGCGACGGCGAGGGCACGTCGATGTCGGGCCCGGGAGACGGGGACTCGGCCGGCGCCGTACTCGGGCCGGGCTGGCCGGGCTGCGAAGGCTGGCCGGGCTGGGAAGGCTGGCCGGGCTGGGAAGGCTGGCCGGGCTCGGTCGCCGGCTCGCCCGGAAAGCCGGGTTCACCGTCGGGAAATGGCGGAAGTTGCTGCATGGGGTAGTCTCCTCGAGCACTGAACGCCCGCCGACCCTCGCAGGTTGCCGCTTGCCCGATCCTTGCTGCCGCGGCCCGATCCTGGCCACCGCGGCCCGATCCTTGCCACCGCGGCCCGATCCTTCACCGCGGGTTGCCCCGCTTCTTATCCTTGCTATACGCCCTTGCACCTCCGAGCGTCCGCGCGCGTGGCGGAATTGGTAGACGCGGCAGGTTTAGGTCCTGTTGTCGCAAGATGTGGGGGTTCGAGTCCCTCCGCGCGCACCAATCCCGGCACAGCGCATCCGGGGGATGCGCGAGCACGGGATTCACGCACAGTGCATCCGGGGATCGGCTCAAGCACAGGGTTTCTCCGCCAGTGGCGGACATTAGATTAGGGACTGCAGCGAAGTGACCATCAAGAGCGTCGAGACGGAAAACCAGGGCCTCAAGCGGGCCTTCATGCTGACCATTCCAGCCCAGGACATCGAGGCGCGGGTCGACCAGGAGGTCAAGCGGATCGCCCCCCAGGTGCGCATGTCCGGCTTCCGCCCGGGCAAGGTCCCGCCGAACCTCATCCGCAAGATGCACGGCGAATCATTGCAGCGCGATGCGCTCAGCGTCGCGGTCCAGAACGGCGTCCAGGAACTGCTTGCACAGCAGAAGCTCCGTCCCGCGCTCCAGCCGGAGGTCGAACTCGACGACACCTATGAGCCGGGCAAGGATGCCCAGGTCAGCGTCCGGCTCGAGGCATTGCCCGACCTTCCCCCGGCCGAGATCGACGGGCTCAAGCTCGAGCGCCTGACCGTCGCCGCCGACGAGGACGCGGTCGAAGCGCAGCTCACGCAGCTTGCAAGCTCCAACAAGGCATGGACCGACGCGCCCGAAGGCCATGTCGCGGCGCTTGGCGACATGGTCGTGATGGACTTCGTCGGAAGCGTCGACGGCGTTCCGTTCGAGGGCGGCGCGGGCGAGGACATGTCGCTCGAGCTCGGCTCGGGCCAGCTGATCCCGGGCTTCGAGGACGGCCTC
>JASLBJ010000064.1 GCA_030146725.1 Sphingomicrobium sp.
CGTTCCAGCAGAGCTACTTCGTGATCGACCGGTTTGAGGACGTGCTCGACCTCATTCGTCGCAACGACGTGCCGGCGCTGTTCCGCGAGCTTGATGCGCTGCCCGACGTAGAGCCTTCCGAAGTCCATCCGGATGAGCTGCTCGCGGCCTGAGATTGATTGGACGCGCAAGGGGCGCTCGGACTAAGACGCCGCATGGATGATGACAGCAGGGTGACGAGCGCAGTGCCGGGCTCGCGGGGCGACAGCCGCGTCGCCCAGCGCATCCGCGAGCTGATCGTCGAGGGCCTCCTGCAACCGGGCACCCGCGTGGCCGAGGCCGCGCTTGCCGAGCGGCTCGGCGTGTCCCGAACGCCGGTCCGCAACGCGCTTCCTGCGCTTGCCAGCGAGGGACTGCTCGAGCCCGTCGGCAAGCGCGGCTATGCGGTCCGCAACTTCACCATCGAGGACAGCTTCCGCGCGACCGAGATCCGCTGCGTTCTAGAAGGCTATGCCGCGCGCGAGCTGGCGATCCGCACTGACCGCGCGGAGGTCGTTGCCGAGCTTCGGGACTGCCTGCGCGAAGGTGACGCGATCTTCGCCAAGGGATACGTCGTCGAGGATGACGAAGACGCCTATGCGAGAATGAACCACCGCTTTCATGATCTGATCGTCGGCGGCGCGCGCGACTTCCTGCTACGCGAGCTGATTCTGCGCGTCTATTCGGTGCCGTTCGTGGCTCCTCGGGTTGTCGCCTTCAACCGCATCGCATTTGACGAGATATATCCGATCCTGACTTCCGGGCATCATCAGCATCACGCGATCGTGGACGCGATTGCGGAGGGGCATCCCGATGTCGCCGAAAACCTGATGCGCGGCCATTCGAGCCCTGCGCGGCGCAGCCTCGGGCTCGAGGGCGGACTGCCGCTGCAACAAGATTAGCTTGACCTTGGGTGCTCTCGTTTCATAGGTGCAGCGGTGCCGGCTTTACGGAGCCGGCAAGCATCAAGAGTGGGCAATCTGCCCACGCCAACCTGCCCACCCGGGCAAGGTGGCGGTCCCGAACATGGGGCGATGCGGCCGAGCCGGCAACGAAGCGGGTCTCCTGAGCCACATCGTCCCGAACAGAAGGAAGGACGATGGAGCTGTCGGTCAAGCCCGTCCAGCACCAGCAGTGCGATGCCGAGCAAGCCGCCGGGGAACCGCGGCCGCGGGTAGCCATGTTCGATGTCCGGCTCCCCGCTGACCTTCGCCAGTTCGGCCACTCGGTGCGGGCGAGGACGGTCGGCAATCCGCTGCACCCGCCGGTCGTCGCGCTTGGCGGCATTTCCGGCAACTGCTTCGTCTGCACGCAGGCCGACGGCAGCGGCGGCTGGTGGCGCGGGCTGGTCGGGAACGACTGCGCGATCGATCCGCAACGCCATTACGTCATTGGCATGGACTTTGCCGCCGACAACAACGGTCAGGCGGCACCCTCGACGGCCGACCAGGCACGGGTCCTCGCCGCAGCGCTCGACTGTATCGGAGTCCAGGCGCAATGCACGATCGTCGGCGCCTCCTACGGCGGGATGGTCGGCCTTGCGCTTGCCGAGACCATGCCCGAGCGGGTCGAGCGACTGGTGCTCATCTCCGCGGGCGCCGAACCGCATCCGGCCGCGACCGCGGCCCGGGAGCTTCAGCGCCGGGTCGTGGAGCTTGGGCTCGAGGCGGGCCGTGGAGAAGCTGCGCTGGAGATCGCGCGCGGAATGGGCATGCTGACGTACCGCACTGCGGCCGAGTTCGGCGAGCGGTTTGCGGGTGGGATCGATGCCGCGGACCCGCTGACCCGCTCCGCTCCGGGTGATTATCTGCGCGCCCGCGGCAAGAGCTTTCTCGGCGTGATGTCGCCCGGCCGCTTTCTTAGCCTGTCGGCCTCGATCGACCGGCATTGCATCCACCCGGAGCAGATCACTGCAGCGTGCCTGCTGGTCGGCGCGAACAGCGACCAGCTGGTTCTTGCGGAGCAGTTACGAAGGCTCGGGTCGGCACTCGCCGGTCCGGTGGAGCTTCACTTGCTCGACAGCCTTTATGGCCACGACATGTTCCTGAAGGAGGCGGAGCGGATCGGCAGGTTGGTTTCACCATTCCTCGACCCGGCCCTGTGAGCGAGGCACGGAAGCCGGCGACCGTCGTTGCAGGGGCCCGGCCCGAGCTCGACAGCGCATTCTCGGCGATCGTACCGCCGACCTGGTCGTCGGACACGTTCCGCTGGCCGAGCGCCGAGGAAAAGCCCGAGTTCGATTATTCGCGCACCGTCAGTCCCAATCGCTCTTTCCTTATCGATGCGCTGGCGGAGCTGGAGGGCGCGGCCGGCGGGGTGGTCACCAACAGCGGCCAGTCGGCAGCGCTGCTTACCCTGCTGCGGCTGCCTGCGGGCGCTCGTGTGATTGCGCCGCACGATTGCTACGGCGGTACCTATCGGCTGATCGCCGGGCTCGAGCAGCAGGGCAAGCTGCGCGCCGATTTCATCGACTTTCAGGATGATCAGGCGTTCGAGCGGTCGATCGCCGATGCGTTCAGCCTGCTGTGGGTCGAAACTCCGAGCAATCCATTGTTGCGAGTCACAGACATTGCCAGGCGTGCCTCGCAAGCGCGGGCCTGCGGCGCACTGACAGTCGCCGACAATACCTTGCTAACACCGCTTCGCCAGCGCCCGCTCGACCTTGGCTGCGACATGGTCATGCACTCGACGACCAAGGCTCTCAATGGTCATTCCGATCTGTTCGGTGGAGCCTTGCTCGCAAGCGATCCGGCGCTGGTCGAGGAACTGACCTGGTGGTCCAACGCTGCCGGACTCAATGGCTCGGCGCACGATTCCGCGCAGATCTTGCGGGGCCTGCGGACGCTGCCGCTGAGGGTCGACCGCCAGGAAGCGACCGCGTCCGATCTTGCGGCGTGGCTGAGCACCCATTCGCAGGTGCAGGCGGTGCACTTCCCCGGCCTGTCTGAAGATTCGGGGTACGCGCTCGCACGCCGACAGCAGAGTGGTCCGGGGTTCATGGTCAGTTTCCGGGTGCGGGGTGACGCGGCCGCCTTCCTCGGCGCGCTGCAGCTGATCACGCTGGCGGCATCGCTCGGCAGTTTCGCGACGCTGATCTGCAAGCCGTCGAGCATGACTCACCGGGGCATGCCGCCGGAGGCGCAGGCGCAGGCAGGCATCCACGGCGACCTGCTGCGCCTGTCGGTCGGGCTCGAGGACGCCGGCGACCTTCGGGCCGATCTCGAGCGAGGATTCGCCGCAATCGGCTAATCGCCGCGGTTACGGTGCGAGCATCATCTGCACGCGCCGGATGCGCAGTGAATATTTCGCGTTGTGCACTGCAACATTCCGGTCACATTGGCAGCGGTTCGTCGCCAGTTCGAACCCGGTTGCTGCCACATAACAGAACACAGG
>JASLBJ010000079.1 GCA_030146725.1 Sphingomicrobium sp.
AAAACTCCGTTCGGGCCGGGCCGGGACAAGCTCAGGACGTGCTTGTCGAAGCCCTGTCCTTCTTTTAGCCCCGGCGATCAGGAAACGCAGCCCGAACCGGAGTGCCAGTTTGCAAAACCTTGCCCCACCACGCGCCGAGCAGCGCCCGCACAGCTACGAGCGCCACGGGGTGACGATCGACGATCCCTGGGCGTGGCTCCGCGATCCCGGCTATCCGCAGGTCACCGACGAAGGCGTGCTCGACTACCTCAATGCCGAGAACGCGTTCTTCGAAGCCGCCATGGCCCCGCACCGGCCGCTGGTCGACACGCTGTTCGAGGAGATGAAGGGCCGCCTCAAGGAAGACGAAAGCTCGGTCCCGATCCGCGACGGCGACTGGCTCTACTGGTGGGCCTTCACCCCCGGCGCGCAATACCGCAGCTGGTACCGCCGCAAGTTCGCCGGCGGCGACGATGCGATCATCTTCGACGAGCCCGCCGAAGCCGAGGGCAAGGACTATTTCCGCCTCGGCGCGATCGAGGTCAGCCCCGACGGGCGCCTTGCCGCAATGCTGGTCGACGACAATGGCTCCGAACGGTTCAAGCTGCGCATCCGCGACCTTGCGACGGGCAAGGACCTAGAAACCGTCACCGACGTGGCGATCGGCAGCCCGGTGTGGTCGGCCGACGGCGCCGCCATCCTGTTCACCGAGGTCAATGAGAGCTGGCGCAGCTACCGTGCCCGCTACCACCGGCTGGCGACTCCGACCGACGAGGATTTGACTCTCTACGAGGAGACCGAGGAACTCGGCTTCTCGGTCGGCATCGGCCGATCGCAGGACCGCAGCCTGATCTTCATCTCGACCGGCGACAATGCCACCAGCGAGGTCCGCTTCGTCTCCGCCGACGATCCTACCGCCCCGCTGACCCTGATTTCGCCGCGCCGGGAGAACCGCGAGTATCGCGTCGACGCGGCGCATGGCCGGCTGTGGATCATCGCCAACGACGATCATGTGAACTTCCGCCTCGCCGAAGCCGATCCGGCCGAGCCCGACAAGTGGACAACGGTCATCGCCGGCTCGGACCGGGTCTACCTGCGCGGCCACAGCGCCCACCGCGACCATCTTATCGTCTCGACGCGAATCGACGGTCTCGACCAGCTTTTGCTGCGCACCTACTCGGGCGAGGAGGAGCGGATCCCCTTCGAGGAGGCGAGCTACACCGCCGGCTTCGGCGGCAATCCCGAGTTCGCCCCCGACGCCTACCGCCTGCAATATTCGTCGATGGTCACGCCCGCGACGGTGTTCGATTACTATCCCGCCGACCGCCGGCTCGAGACGCTCAAGGTGCAGGAGATCCCCTCAGGCTACGATCCCGCGCTCTACGCAACCGAACGGCTGATGCTCCCCGCGCGCGATGGCAAGCAGGTGCCGGTCTCGATCGTCTATCGCCGCGGCTTCGAAAAGAACGGCTCGGGCAAGCTCTTCCTCTACGCCTATGGCGCCTACGGCCTGGCCATTCCGCCGGGCTTCTCGAGCGCCCGGATCAGCCTGCTCGACCGCGGCTGGGCGTTCGCCATCGCCCACATCCGCGGCGGCGACGACCTCGGCTACAGCTGGTTCCTCGACGGCAAGCTGACCAAGCGCACCAACACCTTCAACGACTTCGTCGACGCGGCGAAAGGCTTGATCGCACAAGGCTTCACCGCCCCCGGCAGGATCGCGATCCAGGGCGGCTCGGCCGGCGGCGAGCTGATGGGCGCGGTCGCCAACTCCGACCCCGAGCTATGGGGCGCGGTGGTCGCCGACGTGCCGTTCGTCGACGTGCTCAACACCATGCTCGACGACACGCTGCCGCTGACTCCGGGCGAGTGGCCCGAATGGGGCAATCCGATCACCGACAAGGCCGCGTTCGACCTCATCCGCAGCTACTCGCCCTACGACAACGTCAAGCCGCAGGCCTATCCGCCGATGCTGATCACCGGCGGCCTCAACGACCCGCGAGTCACCTATTGGGAGCCCGCCAAATGGGCCGCCCGCCTGCGTAGCGTCAGGACCGACGACAACCTCCTCCTGCTCAAGATCAACATGGGCGCCGGCCACGGCGGCAAGTCGGGCCGCTGGGAGCATTTGAAGGAAGTCGCCGAAGCCTATGCGTTCGTCCTCACGCAGGTCGACGGCGAGTGACCCGCCCGAGCTTCGAACTTGCCTTCACCGCCGCCCCTGAACACATCGACGAACTCGGCCACGTCAACAATGCGGTGTGGGTGCAGTGGATCGAGCATGTCGCCGTCGCCCACTGGAAGGCCGCCGCCGCACCCGAGCACCAGTTAGCCTATTTCTGGGTCATCGTCCGCCACGAGATCGACTATCTCCGCCCTGCCGTCGAAGGCGACCGCGTGGTCGGCCGCACCTGGGTCGGCGAGTCGCCCAAGGGCGCGAAGTTCGACCGCCACATGGAATTCACCGGCAACGACGGCCGCGTGTGCGTCCGCGCCCGAACCTTCTGGGCGATCGTCGACAAGGCCGCGGGCCGCCCGATCCGCGTTCCGCCCGAGGTTGTGGCGCCCTTCCTTGGGGAGGAGTAAGCCAAGGTTGATGACCCGCCCGATCCTCCACGATTACTACCGCTCTTCCGCCGCCTACCGGGTCCGCATCGCGCTCGGGCTCAAGCGCGTTCCATATGATGCTCGCAGTGTGAACCTCGCCGAAGGCGCACAGAAATCGGCCGACTATCACGCCCTCAATCCGCAGGGCTTTGTGCCGATGCTGGAGATCGACGGGCTGCGCCTCACTCAGAGCCTCGCGATCATCGTCTACCTCGACCAGCGCTTTCCCGAGCCCCGCCTGGTGCCCGCCGACCCCCCCGACGGAGCGCACGTCCGCGCAATGGCGATGACCATCGCCTGCGACATCCACCCGCTCAACAATCTGCGCGTGCTCAAATACCTCGGCAGCCAGCTCGGCGTCGAGGAGCCGCAACGCAACGCCTGGTACGCCCACTGGATCACCGAAGGGCTCGCGCCGCTCGAAGCCTTGGCCGCCCCGCGCGCTGGCGAATTCCTGTTCGGCGACCAGCCCACTCTCGCCGACATCTGCCTGGTGCCGCAGCTGTTCAACGCCCGCCGCTTCGACGTGCCGCTCGACAGCTTCCCGACGCTGCTGCGTGCCGACGAAAATGCCCGCGCGTTCGACGCGTTCGCCGCCGCTCACCCCGACCAGCAGGAGGTCGCCACATGAACCGGGTCGACAGTATCAACCATGGCATGACGGGCGCGGCCGCCCTCGATCGCCTCGACATCCCCTCGCTCCGCGGCAAGGTCAGCGAAGAGGAATGGGCGATCCGGGTCGATCTCGCCGCCGCCTACCGGATGGTCGCTCATTACGGGTGGGACGACCTCATCTTCACCCATCTGTCGGCTCGCGTTCCCGGCCCCGAGCACCACTTCCTGCTCAACCCCTACAATCTGATGTTCGAGGAGGTGACGGCATCGAGCCTGATCAAGGTCGATGTCCACGGCAATGCCGTCGAGCCGAGCCCGTTCATCACCAATCCGGCCGGCTTCGTCATCCATTCGGCAATCCACATGGCGCGCGAGGATGCCGGCGCGGTGATGCATCTGCACACGCCGCCGGGCCAGGCCGTGTCCGCCCATGCCGAAGGCCTGCTCCCGTTGACCCAGACGGCGATGCTGAGTCGCGGCGATCTCGCGTTCCACGATTATGAGGGCGTTGCGGTCGACCTTGGCGAACGTGAGCGGCTGGTCGCCAACATCGGGACCAAGAACGCGATGCTGCTGCGCAACCACGGCACGCTCGCGGTCGGCAGGACGGTTGGCGAATGCTTCGTCCGCCTCTACTTCCTCGAACGTGCGTGCGAGGCGCAGATCATGGCGCTGTCGGCCGGCGACAATCTCAACAATCCGCCCCAGGGCGCTCCGGAAATCGCAGCGCAGCAGGGCACCGCGGGCCTCGCCATTGCCGCCAACGTGCTCGCCTGGCCGGCGCTCAAGCGCAAGGCGTACCGGCTCGACCCCAGCTTCGCGGATTAGAGTTTCCCGACAGGCGGCACCAGCCCGCGCTTTTTGTTAGTAGACGGCACCGGGCTCTGTTTCGAAAGAAAAGACCTTAAGCCGCCGCGCCCTCGGCATCCCACGTCGTCAGCGCCGGCCCCAAGGCCGTCTTGAGCGGCTCGAGCCACGCGTCATAGTGGCGCCACTGGTCGACCCCGTCGCGATTGATCGGCCTCCGCACCTGCTCGGCGCTCGGCGTGTGGACCGCTCGCTTGCTGGTGTGAAAGGCCAGGCAGGCCGGATCGAACGGAACGCCGATGAACTCGAGCATCCGCCGCACTTCGCGCTCCGGATCGTCGATCAGGCGCTCGTTGAGGACATGCAGGATAGCGCCGGGCTGGACCTCGTCGAAGTGGCGCATCAGTCGCAGATAGTCGGCATAGAACTGGCCGATCGTCGGAAGGCTGTAGGCGAAGGTCACTCCAGACGCATAATGCTGCTTGAAGTTGGACACGCCGCACGCGAGCGGGTGGCGGCGAGCGTCGATAATCCGGGCATTGGGCAGTGCCAGCCGGATCAGCCCGACGTTCATCCAGTTGGCGGGCAACTTGTCGACGAAGAACGGCCGCTCGAGCTGACGATAGGATCGCGTCCGCGCAAGATACTCCTCGCCGATCTCCCTGAACAATTCGGGCTTGGCCTCGCCGATCTGCCCAAACACGCTGCGGCCCTGGCGCGACCCCGTTGCACCCAACTCGGTCCACAGATGCTGCATCGTCAGCAGCTCGGACGTCGCTTCGATCTGTGGGTGGCTCCCGAGGATCTGCTCGATCAGCGTCGATCCCGAGCGCTGCAGGCCGATGATGAAGATCGGCTCCGAAGTGTCGCAGCCGCTCCCTGAGTGCCGCTCGAACAGTTCGGGCGTGAAGGTTGCGATCGCTGCATCGACAATCGGGGTGACGCGCATCTGCGGCGGCGTGAGCGTCGCCGCTTTGAGCCGGTTGCCCGCAAGGTACTGCTCGAACGACTGCTGATATTCCTCGCGTTGCTCGAGCGCCCGTCCAAGCGCGAAGTGGAAGTGAAGCGCGTCGCCGGGCTCGAGCTGGCCCCCCAGCGCCTTGCGCATCTCCGTTACATCGCGGGTGGTGAAGCGGAAGCTCTTGAGGTTAGCCAGGCTCCACCACGGGTCGCCATAGGTCGGCCGCAGCTTGATCGCCCGGCGCAGCGCTTCGACGGCATTCCCTGAGTGACCCGCATAGTTGAGCGCATTGCCAAGGCTCAGCCACAGGCCCGGATGCTTCGGCTGGCTCTTGAGCAAGTCGCGATAGATTGCGATTTCCTCATTGCGCCGTCCGAGTTGGCCAAGCAGCGCTGCTTCCTGCACCCGTGCATCGAACCCCTGGCGGAGCTCGATCGGGACCTGCTGCAGCAACGCCAGCGCTGCGGGAAAATGGGCCTGCTGCTGATGCAGGCGGGCGAGGTGCAGCCGTAACCGGTGCGCGCCGGGTGCAACGCCAAGCGCCCGGTGCAGGATCGGGATGGCATCGGCCGACCGGCCGGATCCCGCAAGCAGATCGGCCAGGGCGGCAAGTGCCCCGACGTCGGATGGGGACTGCAGCAGCCGCGCCCGGACCAGGCGCTCGGCCTCACGCAGATCGCCCGATTTCATCGCGGCGCTGACCAGTTCGCCCACCGGTACGTTGGACTGCGCTGGCGCTCGCGCGCCGTCGGTGGTGGCTGTCATCTCAACTGGCTTCCATGCATTCTAACGAGCAGCCCCGGCTAATGAGCAACTCCGGCTAACGAGCAGCTCCGGCTAGCGAGCAGCTCCGGCAGCCTGCATCTCGGCCGCAGTGACGAGTCCGTCCATGTCGGTGTCGAGCCGATCGAAGTTTCTCAGCGTGGCCGCGCGATGTTCGACCAGGCTGATCGATCGGTCGCGATTGGCATCGAAGCGCTGAAGCATCGGCCCGGCATCGGCCCGCGGAGTAAGGCCCTGCATCGCCGCGAACTCGACCTGCGAGAGGGCTCCGTTGCGGTCTCGGTCGAGCTCGTTGAACAGTGCGCGGCTGCGCGTCTGCGCTTCGCCAGCCGCAACCGCCCGCTGGAAGTTCTCGATTTCGGTCGTCGAAACCAGCCCGTTCTTGTCGGCGTCCATCTTGCGGAATTCGGCGTCCATGTTGACGATGAAGGTCGCGCGCGGGAGCGCCGGGGCGCTTGCCCGTGCCGTGCTCGGAGCGGCTCGGACCGGAGTCCTCGCAGCGGCTGCGCCGGCCTGGACCGCGACCGCCGTCGGCACAATTCGGGCAACCAACGCTGTCCCCGCTGGGTCGGAGATCAACGCGCTCAGAGTAAGAAGGCATGCAAACACGATCGGACGCTCCCGGGAAACGCAAACATCGTGCAAGGGTAGCGGCTTAGCCCGCGAATACAATTATCGCTGACGGATCATCATAACGCCGCAATGGACCAGTCGGCGCATCCAGGACTGCAGAATCTAGGAAGCTGACCGCGAATAGTCGCCTCCAGGCATGGGGCAATCTCGTTTAGTTTGAACGATTCCATGAGCTTGAGCCACGCGCTGCAAGTTTGGCGGCATGGCCGCCTGTGGCTTCTGGGCAACATGGCCCGTTCGACATCATCGATTTGATATATATTAAGAATTTGCCTGCCAATGCTCCTACCCTGCTTGGCGCACTGCGGCGCTCGGCGTTTAGTGCGCCTACCTTAAGGGGATCCTGAATGACCAAAACCAAAATTCTGCTTGCGGCTTCGGCCTATGCCATCGCCGTCGGGCTCACTGCAACGCCGGCTGCAGCGCAGACGGTCTGCGTCGCGAGCCAGGGCTTGATCACAGCCGCCAGCGGCTCCGCGACCGGTGTCGACTCCCTTGCTTGCGGCGATAACTCCCTGGCCAGCGGTAACCAGAGCGTCGCCATCGGCGAACTTGCCGAGGCGATCGGCGATTATTCGACGGCTGTCGGAGGTGGCGCCTATGCCTCGGGGCTCACCAGCACCGCGCTCGGGTATCTCGCCAGTGCAGAGGGCACCGATTCTACTGCGGTCGGAAGCTATGCGACCAGTTTCGGCCTGTACTCGACCGCGATTGGCACTGATGCTCTTGCCGACGGAGATTTTTCGACTGCGATTGGCTTCGAGACGTTCGCTGGGGGGATCGAGTCGACCGCGATCGGCAGCCGCGCCACTACCGGTCTGTTCACCAACTCGGTTGCGCTCGGCGCAAACACGACTGCGACGGCTGACAATCAGGTCAACGTAGGCGGGCGCACGATCGGCGGACTCGCCACTGGCGTCGCTTCGACCGACGCTGCGACCGTCGGTCAGGTTGCCGCAGCCGATGCGGCACTGCAGGCGCAGATCAATGCCATTGAGGTCGGCGGCGGCGGCGGCGGCGGCGACACCACCCAGATCGAGGCAGACATTGTCGACCTTCAGGGCGATGTCGGCACTCTGCAAACGAACGTTGCCGCGAACACGACGGCAATCACGACCTTGCAGACGAACGTCGCCGGTAACACGACGGCAATCACGACCTTGCAAACGGATGTTGACGGTGTTGAGGCCGACGTTGCCGTTCTTCAGGCAGCCGATGTCAATCTGCAGAACCAGATCAACAACATCGGAGGCGGCGGAAGCATCTTCGTCGGAGTCAATACCGATGGCGCAGCCGCTCAGGCGACCGGCGTAGAGACCGTAGCAGTCGGCGGCGGCTCGCTTGCGTCCGGCGATAATTCGGTAGCGGTCGGTTCTTACGCCGAGGCGATGGCGGCCAACAGCGTGGCGATCGGGTTCGGCTCGATGGCGACCGAGGCCGATACCGTTTCGGTCGGTGCAGTCGGCGACGAGCGTCGCATCACCAACGTTGCGGCAGGCGTGAACGGCACCGATGCCGTCAACGTCGCCCAGCTCAACACCGAGCGTAGTGCCCGGATTGCTGCCGACACGACGCTGCAGACCAACATCACCGCCGAGACGACGGCGCGGACTGCGGCCGACACTGCTCTGCAGACGCAGGTGACCAGCGCGGTCGCCATCAACACCACGCAGACCGGGCAGATCACTACGCTGAGCACGGCAGTGGCGGGCCTCGGCACCCGCACCACCGCGCTCGAGAGCGGCTTGCTCGACCTCGACGACCGGATCGGCGATGTCGATCGCAGCTCGCGTGGCGGCACGGCGGTTGCGATTGCTCTTGGCGGCAACGCGTTCCTGCCTGGCAAGCAGTTCAACCTGACGGGCAACGTCGGCACCTATCGCGGTGCAGTCGCCGGCTCGGTCCAGGTTGGCGCGATGGTCAACGAGAACACCGCGTTCAACGCCGGTGTCGCAACCGGCCTGAACAAGGGCGGCAAGATCGGCGCCCGCGCCGGCTTCACCTTCGGCTGGTAAGTCTTGACCTGCTGACGACGAGGGGGCGGTGCTTCGGCGCCGCCCTTTTTCGTATCAGGTCCAGCGCTGGCCAGCAGAGCACGAGTGTGCCACCGCGGAAGCTGCGGTCCAGCCGATCCAGCCGGAAAACCCAGGCCTCAAACAGGCCCTTCCTGTTCGGCTCGCTCCACTGCCGCCCCTGCGGTAAGTCCGTGGGCGATCGTCGACAGCAGGATCGTCAGCGCGATCGTCGCCCACAATTGCCCCTCGTTGACGAAGCTCAGGTGGCTGGTCGCGTAGCCAAGATAATAGATCGACCCGATCCCTCTTACCCCGAAGGAAGCGACAACCAGTCGTGACCGACCGGCGAGATCGGTACCCTTCAGGCTCCACCACCCAGCAAGCGGGCGGATCACGAAAATCAGGGCAAGGGCGATTGCGGCATGGCGCCAGTCCAGCTCTCCCCACAGGAGCGGCAGAATCCCGCCGATGAACAACAGAAGGATCGCGGTCAGCGCATGCTCGATCGCTTCCGTGAAGCTGTGGAGCCGCCCGTGGAACTGATGCTCCTCCTCGACGCGCCGAAGAGCAAGCCCGGCGACGAAGGCGGCGATGAACCCGTATCCCTCAAGCAACTCGGTCGTGCCGTACGTCACCAGGACGATCGCCAGCGACAGCACTCCGGACGCGGTTTCCGCCAGTGCGTTCCCCCGGGGAAGCTGAAACAGGACCTTGCCGAAAACCGTTCCGATGACCGCGCCGGCGATTGCGCCGACAGTGATCCTGTAGAGCACGTCGCGCGGAAACCACTCGGTCGCGATATCACCGATCAGGAAGCCTTCGGCCCCGACGATCAGCCCGAGATAGACGAAGGGAAACGCAAGGCCGTCGTTCAGTCCCGCTTCGGTCGTCAGGGTGAACCTGACCGGGTGCTCACCACCCTCGGTCGGAGGGCCGACCTGGACGTCCCCGGCAAGGACCGGGTCAGTGGGCGCAAGCACCGCGCCAAGCAGGATCGCGCCCGCAAGTGTCATCCCAGCCAGCCAGTAACCGAGGCATGCGACCCCAAGGATCGTCAGTGGCATCGCCACCAGCAGCATTCTGACCGTCGGCTGCCAGCGTCGGTAGTTCGTCAGACTGTCGATCCTGAGCCCGGTCCCGAACAAGGCCACGATGACCGCGAGCTCGCTCAGGCGCTCCCACAGTCGGGGCGACGTTCTCGGATCGAGCACTTCGGGCATTCCGGGCACGAAGGTGAACGCCAGCATCCCGATACCGATGAGCAGCGCCGAAGACGCGGGCTCTCGACCCGAGAAGTATCGCGGCATCCAATAAGCGAGAACGATGCCTCCGCCGAGCGTGGCCATGGCCACATGCTCGGGGGCGAGGCTGAAGAAGGGCTCGCTACTCATGCCTTCGCCCTCGTCCACTCGCGAAAATCAGGAAGGGTCTTAACGGGCAAGAGCGCTCGAGGGTCCGGGTGGTACAAAGGCCGTACGCCGCTCGCAGGGTCCCAATCCTGCCACGCGATGGCGGTCAGAACGGATTGAGCGAGTATCCCCGACTGTCGAGGATGGCATGCGCGTTCATCGCCGACAACGCCATCTTCACGCCCGGCAGGAGGTCGGTCTTGGACACGTTCGACCAAGCCGCCGTCTGCCCGCAGACGTAGATCGGCACCCCGTTGGCGATCAGCTGGCGGACAAGCTCGGTGCTCGGATTGGCGGCACCGGCATGTTCCTGTCCGTAGCGCGCGTCCTTGACGACGTCGTAAAGGGCTGAACCATGAATGACGACAGCCGGATGGATCTTGGACTTGGGAACGCCGTTCGCGGCAAGCATGTTGATCAGGCGCGCTGCGGCGTCCAGACCCGTGCTGCGCTTGCCAGCCGCACCCCGGTCCACGTCGAACGCCACCTTATAGTCCAGCCCGGCCGGCAGCGGCAGATCGGAATCGACCTTGGCGACGGCCCCGAAACCCCGGATGATCGGGCCGTCAGTGAACGCATCTTGAGCGGCAGCCGGAGAGGCCAGGGCGATCAGACACCCCAGCAAAGCGAGTGGCGCTTTCATACTTTTCTCCTGAATTCCGGCAGCCCGCGGCTTGCCGTTGCTTCTTCGCAGCGTGTCAAATCGGAACCTAGGTTCAACGCGGCTTCATGAACCTCAGCGTCATTCGGTCGCTCTCCCCGACGGCGAGGTAGCCGTCGCGGTTCTGGTCTTTGAGGCGAAGCACCGGCGGCAGCGTCCACACGCCTGCCGGCCAGTCGGTCGTGTCTTTCGGATTGGCATTGACCTCCGAAGATCCGGCAAAGCGGAAGCCGGCCTGCTCAGCCAGGCGCCGCACCGTGGACACCTTTACGTAGCCGCTGTTGCGTTCGCGCTCGTCGCTGGCACTGGCGCCGAGGCGATGGTCGACCACGCCGAGGATCCCGCCGGGTTTGAGCATGGCGTACATCTGCCGAAACGCCTCCAGGCTGTAATCGCGCTTGTCGGCGAGTCCGGAGCCCATTCGCCAATTGTGTACATTGCGGAAGGTCAGCACGACATCAGCGGTGCCGTCTGGCACCTGTTGCGGAGTGGCGTCGAACACCGGGAAAACGGATGAGCGGACCGTCTTGTAAAGCGCCGGATGGGCCTGCCGGAACTCCGCGACCGGCCCAAGCTGCCCGTTCGGCGTGGCAAGCAGCAACGTGCCGCCGCCGGCGGACAGATAGGGCGCGAGGATTTCGGTGTACCAGCCTTTGCCCGGCCAGAT
>JASLBJ010000089.1 GCA_030146725.1 Sphingomicrobium sp.
CCATCCTGCGCAGCTCGAAGGTCGCGCAGGACCTCGACGAGGGATGATCGCCGCGCTTGGCGAGCCGATGCAGGGAAACGGCTGCAGCGCAGAGCCATTTGCCGAGCAGCACCGGGCGGCGCTCAAGGCCGCTTGTGCCGAGGATTGCGACATTTGGGCGATCTACTCGACGCCCTTCGACCCCGTCCATTTCGATGCCAGCATCGACCAGCTCGCGGCCGCGCCGAACAACCGCGTTTTCGTCCTGTTCGACGGGAACGCGCTCGCCGGAATGTCGAGCTTTCTCGGGCTCGACGAAGCTCGCCAGGTGGTCGAGATCGGCGGAACCTACTTTCGCCCGAGCTTGCGCGGCAGCGGCTTCAATCGCCGCGTCAAGGACATGATGCTGGCCCGCGCATTTGACAGCGGCATTCGCCGGGTCGAGTTTCGAGTCGATGCTCGCAATCATCGTTCACAAGCGGCGATGACAAAGCTGGGCGCGGTTCGCGAGGGACTGCTGCGCGCTGACAGGGTCACCTGGACCGGACACGTCCGCGACACCGTCCTGTTCGCAATCCTCAAGAACGAATGGCCGGTCTGATCGCGCTGCGCTAAAGGGTTGGCAATGTTCAAGTCCCTGATCCTGGCGAGCGCGCTGCTCGCATCGAGTGCCGCGCTCGCCAAGCCGCTGACCATGCGCCCGGGTGAAAGCTGGATGTTCCGGATTGCGAAGGGCCAGCCTGCCCAGGCCCGCCGGGTTGCGGCGAATGCCAGGCCGGCGCCCGGCGAGGTCAAGGCGACGATGCTCAGCGCACTCGGAACGTCGATGACGCTCTCCAACAACAGTCCGATCGCTTACACTTTCCGTGCCGAGCTGCTTGGCGTTCCGGCGGGTGCGGGCAAGCCGGCAGCGCGGACCTGCACGCTTGCCGCCCACGGCAAGCCGGTGCTCGAATATTGGCCGACCAAAGCGGCGATGGTGCGCATCGGCGAATTCAAGCCGACGGTCGAAGGCCGCTGCTGATTGGCTAAGCTCTATTTCTATTATGCGGCGATGAATGCGGGGAAATCGACGACCCTGCTGCAGGCCGATTTCAACTATCGCGAGCGCGGCATGGAAACGATGCTGTGGACCGCGTCGCATGACGATCGCGCGGGCACCGGCACCATCGCGTCGCGCCTTGGCCTGACGGTCACTGCCCACCCCTACTCACCGGGCGTCGACCTGTTTGCAGCGGTCGGGCAGGAACTGGAGCTGCGCAAGCTCGATTGCGTGCTGGTCGACGAAGCCCAATTCCTGACGAGCGACCATGTGCTGCAGCTATGCCGCCTGTGCGACGAACTCGACCTGCCGGTGCTGTGCTACGGCCTGCGCACAGACTTCCTCGGCAATCTTTTTCCCGGCAGCGCCGGCCTTCTTGCGCTCGCCGACGCGCTGGTCGAGCTCAAGGCGGTTTGCGATTGCGGGCGCAAGGCGACGATGAACCTGCGCGTCAACGCCGACGGGCAGGCGGTCGCAGCCGGCGCTCAGACCGAGATCGGCGGGAACGACCGCTATGTCGCGCTGTGCCGTCGCCATTTTACCGAACGCCTGCACGAAGCCGAGGCTCGGCAGCGCAGCGCGGGGACTGCTTCTTCTTAGGTGCCCCATGGCTGGATCATCCTCGACAAGCCGGTTGGCCCCGGGTCGACGCAGATGGTGTCCGCAGTGAAACGGGCGCTGCGCGAGGCTGGCCAACCGAAGACCAGGGTCGGACATGGCGGGACTCTCGATCCGCTTGCATCGGGGGTGCTTCCGATCGCGATCGGCGAGGCGACCAAGCTGGCCGGGCGCATGCTCGACGCGACCAAGGCCTATGAGTTCACCATCCGCTTCGGCGAGGAAACCGACACCCTCGACGCCGAGGGCGAAGTGGTCGCGGCCAGCGACGTCCGGCCCGATGTCGATCAGGTCCGCACCGTGCTGCCCCGCTTCACCGGGCCGATCAGTCAGGTGCCGCCGGTCTATTCGGCGCTGAAGCTCGATGGCAAAGCGGCCTATGCGCGGGTCCGGGCCGGAGAAACGGTCGAGATGGTGCCGCGCTCGGTGACCGTCCACTCGCTTGAGGTTATCCACAGCGCCTCGCCCGACGAGGTCACACTCGGCACGACCGTGTCCAAGGGCACCTACGTTCGAAGCCTTGCCCGCGACATCGCGCACGCACTCGGCACGGTGGGCCATGTGGTCATGCTCCGCCGCACCCGCGCCGGTCCGTTCACGCTGGGACAGGCTATTTCGCTGGACTTTTTGAACGAAGCCGCTAAGGCGCGGCAGCTTGACGGGGCGGTTCTGCCGCTCGAATTGGCGCTGGACGACATCCCGGCCCTTCCCGTCACTTCCGGCCAGGCTCAGTTGCTCCGTCATGGACAGCGGCTTGCCGGATTCCCCGCAACGCCGGGGCTTCAGCTCGCTACCGACGAAGGCCGTCCGGTAGCGCTGGTCGAAGCCTTGGTGGATGGCCTTCGGGTCGTGCGGGGGTTCAACGTCTAGACACAAGGAGTGCAACGATGTCGATTACCACCGAACGGAAGCAGGAACTGATCAAGGAACATGGCCGCGGATCCGAGGACACGGGTAGCCCCGAAGTCCAGGTCGCGATCCTGACCAGCCGAATCCAGACGCTGACCGAGCATTTCAAGACCCACGCGAAGGACAATCACTCGCGCCGCGGCTTGCTGATGATGGTCAACAAGCGCCGCTCGCTGCTGGATTTCCTCCGCCGGGAGGATCAGAGCCGCTACACCGATCTCATCGCCAAGCTCGGCCTTCGCAAGTAATTCAAGCGGCCCCCATGCGGGGCCGCTTCGCTATTGAGCGTCCCGCAATTCGGCGGAACGTTCACCGGGGCTCACCAGAATGCCCCAACGCCAGCGGGCCGGACTGCCCGCACAAAAGGGCACCCACGAAAGTCCTGCTTTCATGGGACCCGCAACTGTCCTGGTGCGCATCTGGCCGCCGGGTGAAGGAAATCAAATGTTCGATACCAAGACTGTAGAGATTGAATGGGGCGGACAGACGCTCAAGCTTGAAACGGGGCGCATCGCCCGCCAGGCCGACGGCGCGGTTCTCGCGACCCTTGGCGAAACCGTTGTGCTGTGCGCGGTCACCGCCGCAAAGTCGGTCAAGCAGGGCCAGGACTTCTTTCCGCTGACCGTCCACTATCAGGAAAAATTCTCCGCGGCCGGCCGCATTCCCGGCGGCTTCTTCAAGCGTGAGCGCGGCGCGACCGAAAAGGAAACTCTGACCAGCCGCCTGATCGATCGCCCGATCCGTCCGCTGTTTCCCGAAGGCTTCTACAATGAAGTCCTCGTGATCGCGCAGGTCCTGTCCTACGACGGCGAGAACGAGCCGGATGTCCTGGCGATGATTGCCGCTTCTGCCGCTCTGACCATCTCCGGCGTGCCCTTCATGGGTCCGATCGGCGGTGCGCGCGTCGGCTACATCGACGGCGAGTACATCCTCAACCCGAACAACCGCCAGATTGCCGAGGGCGATCTCGACCTCGTCGTGGCCGGCACCCAGAACGCGGTGATGATGGTTGAATCCGAAGCCAAGGAGCTGTCGGAAGACGTCATGCTCGGCGCCGTGATGTTTGCGCATCGCGCGAGTGCCCAGGTCGTCGGCGCTATTATCAAGCTGGCCGAACAGGCGGCCAAGGAGCCCTGGGAACTGCCCGAGGACACCGAGAGCCACGGCATCCTTGGCAAGCTGCGCGAATTGGCAGGATCGGGCATCGAGAACGCCTACAAGCTCGCCGGCAAGGCCGAGCGGGTGGCAGCAATTGCAGCCGCCAAGACCCCGCTCAAGGAAGCTTATGCCGACGCCGATCCGGCGACTGCGCTCAAGGCGACCAAGCTTGGCAAGAAGCTCGAAGCCGAGATCGTTCGCAATGCGATCCTCAAGGAAGGGCGCCGGATCGACGGCCGCGACACCAAGACGGTTCGTCCGATCGAATCGATGGTCGGTTTCCTGCCGCGCACGCACGGCTCGGCCCTGTTCACGCGTGGCGAGACGCAGGCGATCTGCACGACTACGCTGGGCACCAAGGATGCCGAGCAGATGATCGACGGGCTCGAGGGCCTCAGCTACTCGCGCTTCATGCTGCACTATAACTTCCCGCCCTATTCGGTCGGCGAAGTCGGTCGCTTCGGGGCGCCGAGCCGTCGCGAGACCGGCCACGGCAAGCTGGCGTGGCGCGCGCTCCACCCGATGCTCCCGAGCATGGAGGAGTTTCCCTACACCATCCGGGTCCTGTCCGACATCACCGAGAGCAACGGCTCCTCATCGATGGCGACGGTGTGTGGCGGATCGCTGTCGATGATGGACGCTGGCGTTCCGCTCAAGCGTCCGGTGGCGGGCATCGCGATGGGCCTGATCCTCGAAGGCGAGAACTTCGCCGTGCTGAGCGACATCCTCGGTGACGAGGATCACCTTGGCGACATGGACTTCAAGGTCGCTGGCACGTCCGAGGGCATCACCAGCCTGCAGATGGACATCAAGGTCGCCGGGATCACCGAGGAAATCATGCGCGTCGCCCTTGCCCAGGCAAAGGACGGCCGCGAGCATATCCTCGGCGAGATGGGCAAGGCGCTTGGCGAGGTTCGCGGCGAACTGTCGGCACACGCTCCGCGCATCGAAACGATGAGCGTGCCCAAGGACAAGATCCGCGAGATCATCGGCACCGGCGGCAAGGTCATCCGCGAGATCGTCGCGACGACCGGCGCCAAGGTCGACATCGACGACGAGGGCATCATCAAGATCAGCTCGTCAGATGTCGCGCAGATCGAGGCCGCTCGCCAGTGGATCCACGGCATCGTCGCCGAGCCCGAGCCGGGCACGGTTTACTCGGGCAAGGTCGCCAACATCGTCGATTTCGGAGCGTTCGTGACCTTCATGCCGGGCAAGGACGGGCTCGTCCATGTCTCCGAGATCCGCAACGAGCGGGTCGAGAATGTCCGGGACGTGCTGACCGAAGGCCAGGACGTGAAGGTCAAGCTGCTCGAGGTCGACCAGCGCGGCAAGGTCCGCTTGTCGATGCGGGTTGTCGACCAGGAAACCGGTGCCGAGCTCGAGGACACGCGTCCTCCGCGCGAGCCGCGCGAAGGCGGTGATCGCAGTCCGCGCGGTGAAGGTCGCGGTGACCGCGGTGATCGCGGCCCGCGGCGTGACGGCGGCGGCGGCGGCGGCGGACGCGACCGTGGTCCCCGCCGTGAAGGTGGCGGTGGCGGTAACGGCGGCGGCGGACGTGGCGGTGAGCGTGGAGAGCGCGGGCCTCGGCGTGAGCGCGAAGGCGGCAGCGACAACGGCCCGGCGCCGGAGTTCGCCCCAGCCTTCCTGACCCGCGACGACGACTA
>JASLBJ010000107.1 GCA_030146725.1 Sphingomicrobium sp.
GGCCAGGAAACCGCGCCTCGATGGCCGCATTGCGGCGCTTCAGCTCATCGTATTCCGCGTCCGAGATGAAGGGCGCGTCCTGCGCATGATAGGCCTCGTTGGCAGCCGCCAGTATGCCGGCCAGCCGAGTCAGGTCCGCCCTCGCCTCCGTCTCGGTCAACGCTTCGACGGCGATGTCGGCCGTAGCCGAGTCGATCCCGTCCATCCTTGTCACGCGCCCCTCCATCCCCTTTCCCCCCGGTTTGTTCTCCCGAGTGATAGGCACCGGACCCGGCCGGGTCCAGCCTTGGGCGACGTCACCTCTCGGAGCCGTGGCTGGCGCGCGCATGGGTCGATGTCACTGGGTAGGTCGACGGGATCCGGCTCGGATGCGTTGAGATGGGGATAGCGGGCCGCGTGTGGAGATCGGCCCTTGCATGTCCGACCGAGGCGACCCCGCTCAGGCTCCCACCACCATCCGCTCCTGATCTAGCTGGATCGGCTCCGGATCGCGGTAGACGTAGCCTCGGCCCCAGACCGTCTCGATGTGGCTGTCGCCGCTGTTGGCGTTGGCCAGTTTCTTGCGAAGCTTGCAGATGAACACGTCGATGATCTTGAGTTCGGGCTCGTCCATTCCGCCGTAGAGGTGGTTAAGGAACATATCCTTGGTCAGCGTCGTGCCCTTGCGCAGCGAAAGCAGCTCGAGCATCGCATATTCCTTGCCGGTCAGATGCACTCGGCTGCCATCGACTTCTACCGTCTTGGCGTCGAGATTGACGGCCAGCTTGCCGGTGCGGATGACCGATTGCGAGTGGCCTTGGGAGCGGCGGACGATCGCATGGATGCGCGCCACCAACTCGTCGCGGTGGAACGGCTTGGTCACGTAATCGTCGGCGCCGAAGCCGAGTGCGCGGACCTTCGAGTCCATCTCGTTCATGCCCGAGAGGATCAGGACCGGCGTTGCGACCCTGGCGATGCGCAGCTTCTTGAGCACGTCATAGCCGTGCATGTCGGGCAAGTTGAGGTCGAGCAGGATGATGTCGTAATCGTACAACTTGCCCAGATCGAGGCCTTCCTCGCCAAGGTCCGTCGTGTAGACGTTGAACCCCTCGGTCCCGAGCATCAGCTCGATGCTCTTGGCGGTGGTCGGATCGTCTTCGATCAGCAGGACACGCATTGCTTTTTCCCCAGTTACGGCCCGCTACGATGCTTAACCCCACTCGGTGGCCGTGGCGCAGTTATTAACCTTTGAAGGGGTGAACGCCAAAGGTTAATGCGGCGGAATCGGATGGAACGGCTGCCTGGTGCTCAGCAGTCCCGGGACGTTGGCGGCTGTTCCGAGGGCGGCGTTGCACGCCTTTGCTGCACGGGAGGATTGCTTCGCCGCGTCGCTCCTCGCAAGAGCGGGGGATGCCGCTATCCGACTGCATCCTGTTCATCGATGGCGAGGCGCTGGTGCTCGACAAGCCGCAAGGTTTGCCGGTCGATCCGCCGCGGCGCGGCGGGGAAAGTATCGCGTCCAGAGTGGATGAACTTCGCTGTGGTTTCCGGCGACCGCCGACGCCGATGCACCGACTCGACCAGGATACGTCGGGGTGCCTGCTGTTCGCGCGCAATGCGCGGTCGCGCGCAAACTTCCAGCAGGCGTTCGAAAGCGGCGCGGTCGAGAAATACTATCTGGCGGTGGTCGCCTCGGCCGTGGCGGAGGACCAGGGGACGATCGACGTTCCCCTGGCCAAGGTTTCCAGTGCCGATGCGGGTTGGCGGATGGTCGGCGATCCTGCGGGGCAGCAGGCGGTGACCCGCTGGCGCCGGGTTGCCGTCGAGGGCGAGCTGACCCTGGTCGAGTTCCGGCCGGTGACCGGGCGCACGCACCAGATCCGCGCGCATGCGCGCGAGGCATTCGGGCGCGGGATCGTCGGCGACCGGGTCTATGGCGTGCCGGGCGGGCCGATGCTGCTCCACGCGGTCCGGCTGGTGGTTCCGCGGGAAGGACGCGAGACGATTGACGCTGCGGCACCTTTGCCCGAGCATTTCGGTAGCTGGCGCGATGCCGGCTGATGCTCCGGCGATGGTCGGGGCGGTCGTTCCCGAGGAGGCGCTGAGCGAGACGTTCCTAGCGTCGACCGGGCCGGGCGGGCAGAACGTCAACAAGGTCGCAACCGCGGTGCAACTGCGAGTCGATCTCTACCGGCTCGGGCTTCACCCCGACGTGTTCGCGCGGCTCAAGCGGCTTGCCGGGACCAAGGTCACGGGCTCGGGCGAGCTGCTGATCACCGCGCGGCGGTTCCGGACACAGGATGCCAATCGCACCGATGCCCGCGTGCGGCTGGCCAAGCTGCTCGCCGATGCCCATGTGGTGCAGGCGAAGCGACGACCGACGCGGCCGAGCCGGGCTGCGAAGGCCGAGCGGGTGGACAAGAAAAAGCAGCGCAGCACGGTCAAGCGCGGGCGCGGGCGGGTCGAGGTGGACTGATGCACGACATTCGGATCGACGCTGCGGACAGCGCGACCATGTACCGCGACCTTGCGCTTGCGCTCGAGGGGCTGGTTGCGGGCGAGCCGGACGGGATCGCCAACATGGCCAATGCGGCCGCGCTGATCTGGGAAACCCTGCCCGGGCTCAACTGGGCGGGCTTCTATCGCAACGTCGGTGGCGAGCTGGTGCTTGGGCCGTTCCAGGGGCGGCCGGCGTGCATCCGCATCCCGTTCGGGCAGGGTGTGTGCGGAACGGCGGCGGCGAGCCTGGAAGTCCAGCGGGTCGAGGACGTGCACGCTTTTCCGGGCCACATTGCCTGTGACGCGGCGAGCGCGAGCGAGCTGGTGGTGCCGATCGTTCGCGCCGGCGAGCTGCTTGCAGTGCTCGACCTGGACAGTCCGACGGTCGGGCGGTTCACGGCCGAGGACGAGGCCGGGTGCGTGGTGCTGGCGCGGGTGCTTGCAAGCGCCCTCTGACGGCTTCAGCTCAGCCCCACGGCTTCAGCTCAGCCCCAAGGCTTCAGCTCAGATTTGCGCGTCAGCTCAGCTGCTCGAGCCGTTCGTCGCTCAGGCCGCCTGGGATGATCATCAGCGGGCACGGGAGCTTGCCCGCGTCGGTGCCGGCGAAATGCATCACCAGCGGTCCGGGCGAGCCGCTTGCTCCGGCGCCGAGGACGAGGGCGGCGATGTCCTCGCGGGCGCCGATATAGTCGCGCACCGCTTTGACCGGCTCGCCGGCCTCGATGATGATGCGGGCCTCGATCCCGGTTTCGTCAATGATTTCTCCGACCGAGGCGCTGACCACGCCTTCGATGCGCAGGCGCTGCTCCTCCTCGATCGTCGCCTGGACTCCACCCCACTGGACGAAATCCTGCGCTTCGGTGAGGGCCAGCACCTCGATCCGGCCGCCGGTCTTGGCGGCTCGGCGGGCAGCGAAGCGCAAGCCGACGCGCGCTTCCGGGCTGTCGTCGATGACGACCAGATAGGTGCGGACCGGCTGTTCTTCGCCCATGGCCCAAGTGCTGCTTGAAAGCGCGGCCGAGCGCAAGCGCGACGGCGATTGTCCGGCGCGCACTTGACCCCAACCGCCGCATTGGCTTTGTGCGAGGCGACTCCTCTTGCCGGACAGAGCCCCATGCCGACCGAACTCAAGATGCCTGCCCTCTCGCCGACGATGGAGGAGGGGACTCTGGCCAAGTGGCTGGTCAAGGTGGGGGACGAGGTCAGGTCGGGCGACCTGCTTGCGGAGATCGAGACCGACAAGGCGACGATGGAGTTCGAGGCGGTCGACGAGGGGACGATTGCGCAGATCCTGGTGCCCGAGGGCTCGGACGGCGTGAAGGTCGGGACGCCGATCGCGCTGCTTGCGGGCGATGGGGAGGATGTGTCGGCTGCTCCCGCGGCGCCGAGCAACTCGGCGCAGGCGGATGAGGGGAAGGTGGAAGCCCCCGCAGCGCCCGTGGCTGCTGCGGCTCCGGTGGATGGGGAAGCCACGAAGCAGGAGGCGAGGTCTTCGTCGACGGCAGCACCGGCGGCGACCGGGGATCGCATCAAGGCTTCGCCGCTTGCCCGGCGGCTTGCCGAGACGCAGGGGATCGACCTTGCCGCCGTGACCGGCAGTGGGCCCGGTGGGCGGATCGTCAAGGCGGACCTCGACGGGGCCCAGGCTGCACCCGCCTCCGCACCCGCAGCTACACAAGCGCAGGCTGCAGCTCCGGCGGCCGCACCCGCCGCTCAGCCGGCGGCGATTGCGACCGACATCCCTCACGAGGTCGTCAAGCTCAGCAACATGCGCAAGACCATCGCCCGGCGGCTGACCGAGTCGAAGCAGCAGGTCCCGCACATCTATCTGACGGTCGACATCGAGCTCGACGCTTTGCTCAAGCTGCGCGGCGAGCTCAATGCGGGACTTGCAGCGCGCAACATCAA
>JASLBJ010000260.1 GCA_030146725.1 Sphingomicrobium sp.
CGCCGACCACGAACAGCGCCTCGGGCGTGTTCTCGAAATAGCCGCGGTAGAGCGCGTCGGCTTCCCTCCGCGCCGCTTCTGCCGCCGCGATCTCCGCCCGCTGCTGTTTCTCGGCATTGACGTCGCGACCCGAGGCATAGACGCGCCCCTGTTCGAACGTGGCTGTCCAGGAAAACCAGCGATAGCCGCCGTTCTTGCTCCGGAACCGGTATTCATGAGGTACGGTGAGCGGCGCTTCCAGGATGGAGGCGAACCTGGCCAGCATCTTCTCGAGGTCGTCGGGATGCGTGAAACCGGCAAACGGTAGCCCGAGCAGCTCCGCTGGTTCCCAGCCCAGGAGGGTGCTCCATGCGGCATTGACCTCGGTCACCACTCCGTCCGCCATGACGACGAGCAGTTCCTGCGAAACACGCCATGCCCGCTCGCGCTCGGCCGCGGTCTCGAGCACCCGCTGCTCGAGCGTTTCGTTCAGGCGCTGCAGTTCCTCCTGCGCGCGGCGCTGGGCGTCGATGTCGAGCGAGGCGACGACGCCGCCGGTTACCCGGGCTTCATCGTCCCGGAATGCGGAGGCAATGAACCGGATCCATGCTTTTCGGCCATCCCCCCGCTGGTACAGGGCTTCCAGTTCAGGGCGTTCCTCACCGGCGAGTGCCCGGGCGAGCGGGTACTCGTCGGGCTCGACCTGGCGACCGTCCGGGTGAAAGGCGATCCAGTCGCGGTACGCCGCGACGTTCTCCGACGGCAGCACAGGATGCCCGAGGATGCGCTCGACCTGCGAGTTGCCGCCGCTGATACGGCCCGTTGCATCGGCAAACACGAGACCAACGGGCGCCGCCTCGACGACCGCTCGAAGCCGCGCCTCGCTGGCGCGGAGCGCAGCTTCCGCCTGGGCCTGCTCGACTGCCGCCGAGGCGATCTGCGCGAGTTGGACGAGCATTGCCTCGTCCGCCTCCTCGAACTCGGACCCATCCTCCTTGTCGCTCAGCTGGATCAGCCCGAGGTTGCGCCCGTCACGCCCGACCAGCGGCGCGGCAAGCCAGCCCCGCATGGGCGGATGGTCGGTCGCGTGGCTGCCAAACCCCCGCCAGCGCGGATGCGCCTCGAGTTCCGCCTGCGTGAACCGCGCCGGCCGGTTCTCCTCGCACAGCCAGGCGTAGATGCCGCTTCCGTCAGGCATCGTCGCATAGTCCTGCCAGCGCGTGTATTTGCCGGTCATCGCGACCGCGTTGATCGCCTGGCTCCAGTCAGGGCCGCGCGTCAGGCTGACCACCCCCTGGTGTGCGCCGATAATGCGACGGGCCGCGCGGGTGATCTCGTCGAGTGTCGCCTCAAGTGTCGGCGCGCGGGCCACCGCCAGCGCCACCTGCGCCAATTCCTGAAGCTGCTCGGATCGACGCCGCAACCGGGCCTCTGCCTGATGTTCGGCCGTACGATCCCGGAACATCTTGAGATAGCCGCCGTCGGGCGGATCAAGGCGCATGGTCAGGCCCGAGCCCCAGAACCGGGTTCCGTCCTTGCGCTGATGCCAGCGCTCGTTGACCGCTCGGCCGTCGGCCTTCGCACGGTTCAGCTCGTGGTCCGGCGCCGCCGTCGCCCGGTCCTCAGGCGTGAAGAAGAAGTCCCCCGCGCGACCGATCGCCTCCTGCTCCGTGAAACCCGTGACGCGCTCGGCGCCGCTGTTCCAGCTGGTGACTACCCCATGCTCGTCCTGCCGGATGATCGCGAAGTCCTCTGCGCCCTCGACGATCTGGCGGTGGCGAGCCTCGCTTTCGCGAAGCGCCTGTTCGGTTCGCGCACGCTCGACTGCCTCCCAGCTGCGCTCGGCGACCACCTCGATCAGCTCGACCTCGGAATCGGTCCAGGCGCGCGGGACGCTCTGGTGCACGTTGAGGTTGACCACGAAATTTCCGCCGCGGAACAGCGGTACGCTGACGATCGCCCGTGCGGAGATCCCGTCCAGCGCAGCCAGGCTGCTCCTGGTATGTGAGTCGGCCGAGGTGTCGTCGACGCGCAGAGTCCCGCCCGCGCGCAGGCGACTGATCAGCGGGGCGCCGAAATCGACGAGGTTGATGTCCGATGGTAGATGCATGGCCGCGCCGTCGGTCCAGTCACCCTGAACCGTTGCCCGGCCGTTCCTGTCGTCGACCTCGGCGTACACGACCCGCGACGCGCCGAGCTCCTCGCCAAGGCGACGCAAGGCCGTTGCGACCACCTCCTTCGGATCGGCGAGACGACGCATCTGATCGCCAAGCTCGAGCAGGAGGGCGCGGCGCCGCTCCTCGCCTTTGCGAGCCGTTATGTCCACGGTTACTGCCAGCGCGCCGCGAGCTCGTCCGGACTCGTCGCTCAGGCGCGTCACCGAGCTGCTTGCCCAGATGATGGTGCCGTCGGGTCGTGCGTAACGCTCGTCAAGGCTGAAGCTTTCGCCAGTCCTCGCCAGGTGCGCGAACCTGAGCAGCTTCTGGGCGAGGTCATCTTGGTGGGTGACGTCCGCAATCGAGAGAGTGAGGAGGTCTTCCCGGGTGCGGCCGAGCAACTCGCACAGGCGGTCGTTGACCGTCAGGAAACGCCCGTCGAGGCCGACCTCAGACATGCCGACGGTTGCCTGGGCGAACATTGCCGACAGCCGTTCACTATCCAGGCGGGCCGTTTTGGCTGCTCGACGGAGCTCCAGCTGCGCCATCGTCTGGGCGGCCAGAGCCCGCAGCGCGCGCTCCTGCCGTTCATCGATACCCGCGGGACGAGGCTTGGTGTCGAGCACGCATACGGTGCCGAGCGGCAGGCCGTCCGGCGTCACGAGGAGCGCGCCGGCGTAGAAGCGGAGACCGCCGGCAGCCGTGACGAGGGGATTATTGGCGAACCGCACATCCTGTGTCAGGTCGGGCACGACAAACACGCCAGGCTGAAGGATTGCGAATCGGCAGATCGACACATCCAGCGGCATGCTGTCCTGCCCGATGCCTTTCTCCGCCTTGAACCACTGCCGGTCGGCGGCGATGAAGTTCACCACGGAGATCGGGGCGTCCAGAATGTCGGCGGCGAGCTCGGCGATGTCGTCGAAACCGGCCTCGCGTCCACTGTCGAGGATCGCGTACTGCTCCAGCGCTGCCAGTCGGGCCTTCTCGTCCCAGGTCGGCTGGCATGGTTCCGAGCCGTCTGCCGGTGGCTTCGCCTGCATCACTTGGTCGTGTCCTTTGCGATCCGTCAGGCGCTAATAGAAGCCTTCTGCAGCCGGCGCACGATGCTCAGCAAAACTCTCGCCACTGCGCATGTTCGTTCCGGCTTGCGCAGTTGGGCAAGTAGTGCGTTACGGAACCGAACACCCTGAGCGTCTCCGACAAACGCCGACCTCTGGTGCACCTGGGGATACGCATGCAACACGACTCACGCGGGCCTGAGCCGGGTCCTTGGTCGACCGACGACCTCCGCATTCGCGAGATCAAGGAACTGACGCCGCCGGCGCATTTGATCCGCGAGTTCAGCGCCGGCGAGCGCACGAGCGCCACCGTAAGCGCTGCCCGCGGTGCAATCCACAGCATCCTTCACGGCGCCGACGACCGCCTGCTGGTGGTGATCGGGCCCTGCTCGATCCATGATGGAAAGGCAGCACGCGAGTATGCCGGGCGCCTTGCCGAACAGCGGCAGCGCTGGGCCGGCACGCTCGAGATCGTCATGCGCGTCTACTTCGAGAAGCCGCGCACGACCGTCGGTTGGAAGGGGCTGATCAACGATCCCGATCTCGACGGAAGCTTTCGCATCAACAAGGGGCTGCGCATCGCCCGTGAGCTGCTGCTCGACATCAACCAGCTGGAGCTTCCGGCCGGCACCGAGTTTCTCGACATGATCACACCGCAATATGTCGCCGATCTCATCACCTGGGGTGCAATCGGCGCGCGCACGACCGAGTCCCAGGTCCACCGCGAGCTTGCCTCCGGTCTTTCCTGCCCCGTCGGCTTCAAGAACGGCACCGACGGCAATCTGCGCATTGCGCTCGATGCCGTGAAGGCTGCGTCACAGCCGCATCACTTCCTGTCGGTCACCAAAGGCGGCCACTCCGCGATCGTATCGACGAACGGCAACGACGATTGCCACGTCATCCTGCGTGGCGGCGAGCAACCCAATTACGACCGGGAAAGCATCGAACGTGCCTGCGACCAGGCCAGTGCGGCAGGGCTTCCCGGTAGGCTGATGATCGACGCGAGCCACGCCAACAGCCGCAAGCGTCCCGAGAATCAGATCGACGTCGTGCGCGATGTGGCGGCGCAATTAGCCGCTGGTGAAGACCGGATCTTCGGGATGATGATCGAAAGCCACCTGATCGCCGGCCGACAGGAGCTCGTCGAGGGCGTGCCGCTCCGCTACGGCCAGAGCATCACCGACGGCTGTGCCGGATGGGACCAGTCGCTCGAAATCCTGGCCGAACTTGCGGGCGCTGTGGAAGCCCGGCGGCGGAGTTTGCGGCCGGGGGATCCTCGGCAGCGGAACTAGGTCCGACGACATCGGCAAGGGATTATCGGCCGTCCTCGGAGGCCGGTGCGCGGAAGAAGTCGACCTGAAACGTCACTGGCCCGACAGGCTCGACCCGATGCAAGATCGTGGGTTCCACAATCCCCGGAGGGAGATGTGCCTCGAGCAAGCTCGAGCAGGTCTGCCGACGAGGATCCGAGATGAGGTAGCGAAGCGTGCCGGTATGCACGCGAATCTGCCCCCACACGCCATCCTTGGTCGAGTGGTTCGCAAGCAGGCCGGCGGGAACGCTGGCCTCGGTAAAGACCGGGGTCGACCGATACTGTTCCAGTTTGGGAGGCAGGGTTTGCGCCGGTGGGCTGGGATCGCTGTCGGTCATGCCGGCACTGCACGGTATGGGCATGACCGGTCGACTGCGAACCCGATGCCCAGCTGCAGGCTCTCGGCGATTCGAGCGGCCTTGTCCTGGAGCTTCGCCGCCCCCTCGGGCTCGATCAGCTCGTCCGTCGTCTGCTTCCACAACGCCAGCCAGCGGTCGAACGATCGCGCCGAAATGCGATCCGCATGCTTGATATGAGCGGGGAGCGGCCTGCCCTTGTAGCGCCCGCTCGTCAGCATGACCGACGACCAGAAAGCCTGCAGCTTGTCGAGGTGTTCGGGCCAGTCGAGGATCGCCTCGTTGAACAGGGGCCCGATCAGCGCGTCGCCCCGAACCTTCCCATAAAAGCTGTCCACCAGCGCCTTCAACGCGGCTTCGTCGATCGTGCGGTGCATCCTGACCCTCTCCCAAGAACAGGGCGGGCCGATTGGCCCGCCCCCTCGTCTCCTACGCCGCAGCTTTCCAGTTGGGACGAAGCTCTTCGTGCGGCGGGCAAGGTGCCGGTTCACCGACGGGCAGTCCAGCCAACTCGTTGGCGAAGCCGTGATTGACGTCGCGATGATGCGCTTCGTCAGCCCGGACCACCAATACCACGTCGCGCAGCGTGGCGCTCGCAGGAAGGCCCCAATATTTCTTGGCAATCTCCGGAGCCGGTCCGTTGGCCGAGCGACCTTCGTCGATCTCCGCGAGGTAGTGGGTGTAGCTGATCACCGCTTCTTCCTCGAAATAGCCGACCACCCGGTGGGCGGTCTTCGAGCTCACCAGGTACAGTCCGAAGAAGAACAAATAGAAGACCCACTGGACGCTGATGATCACGGCGCGCTCGAACACGGTCGGCTTGGCCACCTCGATGAAGGTCATCAGGTGCATCCGCTCGTTTTCCGCTTCGTCCATGAGCGTCTTGATCCAGCCCTTGTCGTCGCACATGCGGCGCAGGCAGGC
>JASLBJ010000297.1 GCA_030146725.1 Sphingomicrobium sp.
TCGAACAAGGTGAACGCATCGGCAGTCGCACCGGCAAAGCCGCCGATGACCTTGCCCGCCTCGCCCAGCCGACGCACCTTCCGGGCATTGGGCTTCATCACCGTATTGCCCATCGATACCTGGCCGTCACCGGCAATGACCGTGCGGCCGTCTTTTTTCACTCCGAGAATGGTCGTTCCGTGCCAGCTTTCCATGCCCGCTCCTTTGGCCGCGATGTGGGAAGCGGCGATTGCCGCCGCAAGCGTCAGCGGCTGTGCTGGTGGAGGAAGGCGGCGCTTTCGGCGAGCACCGGAGTGCGGCGGCGGAACGGCCGCGACAGCGACGTGGCGAGGTCGACATGGTTCGCGCCGGGGATGATGCGCAGGGTGACCGTAGCGCCGAGCTGCTGGAGGCGGGCGGCGAGGTTGCGGCTGTTGCGCGGGAGGACGACGCGGTCCTCGCTGCCGTGGGCGAGGAACAAGGGCGGCGCGTCGGCGCGGGCGAAGCTGATCGGCTGGGTCTCGCGCGGGCTCGGAAAAGCTCCGAACGCCGCCTGGCCACGGGCCTCGTTGAACGGCAGGAAGTCGTAGGGGCCGGCCAGCAGGGCAGCGGCACGGATTGTCTTGGGGTCGACTCCGGCCGCAGTCAGATAGCGGCGGTCTAGCGCGAGCATCGCGGCATTGTAAGCGCCCGCCGAATGGCCGGCGAGCGTGATGCGCCGGGGGTCGCCGCCGAAGCGGGCGGCATTGTCGCGGGCCCAGCGGACGGCAAGCGCGCCGTCCTCGACGAACGCCGGAAAGCGAACTGCGGGCACGAGCCGGTAGTCGGGCACGATGACGACGAAGTCGCGGCTGGCGAAGGCGGCGCCGGCAAAGCCGTAGTCGCCGCGAGCGCCCGAGTTCCAGCCGCCGCCGTAGAAGAAGACGAGCACGGGAAGTGCGCTGTCGCCGCGACGGGTCGGCGCCCAGACGTCGAGCCGGTTGCGCGGGTCGGGGCCATAGGCTTCGCCCCCGGCGACGCGGCGCGCGCCGTCACCCGCGGCGAGGCGATCGACGTGGGTGAGCAGGCCCGCAGGTGTGCAGCCGGCGAGGGCAAACAGGCTGGCGGCGAGGGCTGGACGGGCGCGGCGGCGGCGGATCGGGGCGGGCTTGTTCATGGCGCCCTGAGAAACGTGCCTTATTGCGGGTTGGATGCAGGGGGTGTCGTATCTCCCCTCGATTGCGAGCGGTCCCACTCCCCGCGAAAATCGCGGGGAGGACAGGATGCTACCGCTCGACGCCCTTCACTTTGCCCCAGGTGCGCGCGGCGGTGTAGCCGAGGTAGCCGGTGCCGAAGAGGGCGTAGAGCTCCTCGGGGATGCCGCGCAGATAGGCGGTCATGCCGCTGGCGATGCCGTGGGCCATGCGCGGGTCGGCAGCCGCAATCAGCCCCATCGGAATCGACCACAGGATCAGCGTATACATCATGTAGAGGAAGCTTGGCCGCGCGCGGCTGGTCCAGGGATCGCTGCCCTGCGCGTCGGCGACCATCGTCTGCAGCTGCACGGCGATGGTCGCCATCTCCTGATCGCCCTGCATCTTCAACAATTCGAGCTTGGCGCGGTCGCGCGCCAGCGGGTCGGGGATGATCTTGTCGAGCAGTTTCGACATGGACCCGATGATTCCTTCGATGATCGACATGAATTCCTCCTTGGAGGGCGCTTAAGGTCACTACTGTCATGCAGAGAGGCGCCATTTTCGTGACTTTAAGCTAGCCGATACGGTTCGCGAGCCAGCCGTAAAGGAACGCCTCATTGGCTGGCCGCCGCTCGGCCAGGCGCAGATAGCGTTCGCCCTGGAGCGCCTCGAGCGCACGCAGCAGCACGGTCCCGCCGCCCTTTTTGCCGCGTGCGCGGAGGAAGCCGTCGAGCGCGTCGAGCGTCCGCCGGCCGATGCAGCCGTCGGGAACGAGGTCGGGATAGTCCGCGCCATTGCGGTTAAGCGCCGTCAGTGACCGCTGGAGAAAGGTCGCGGCGACAGCCGGCCCCATGTTGACTCCGGTGTCGAACATCTCGGCTGCGATCCGCGGCGCACGTGTCGCAATCTCGTCGAAGCGGGGCCGCAGCCAGTAGAGCCGGGCGTAGATCGTTGCCGCCTTGTCACGCGGGAAGGCGGCCATCAATCCTTTGAAGCCGTGCGCGCGCGCGACCGCCTCGGTAATCCCGAAGCAGGTCGCACCGCCCTTGTCCGCAGGGTGGTCGACGAAGCCACCTTCGCGATCGATCAGTTCTCCGATCAGCAGATCGACATCGCAGTCCTGTGAATTGTCCATTGCGTCCCTCCCAACATAACTCAAACGAGTCGTCGATGTTAACCACATAGGTTATACATAGGAAAGCTGTAAGGCGGCATTCGGGTTCGCCTGGATCCGCATCGGTCGGTGCAGCTCGCCCAGGCTGATGCAGAGCAACCTTGTTCCACCGGACGCTCGCGCTAGGCTTAACCGATGAGATTACCATTCCTGGCGGCGCTTGCGCTGGCCTTCACCACCCCCGCAGCGGCTGAACTCAGCCGGCCTGAGCAGGCGATGCTCAGGACGATCGATGCCGAGCAGGAGCGCACGATCGCGATGCTCGGGCGCTGGGTCGACCAGAACAGCGGGACGATGAATTTTGCGGGCGTGCGGGCGGTCGGGGGGATGCTGCGGGCCGAGCTCGAGCCGCTCGGCTTCAAGGTCGAGTGGATCGACATGGGCGCCGCGAACCGCTCGGGGCATCTGGTCGCAAGGCGCAAGGGCCGCGGCAGGAAGCTGTTGCTGATCGGCCATCTCGATACGGTCTTCGAGCGCGACTCGCCGTTCCAGCGCTGGACCCGCCGCGGCAATACCGGCGAGGGTCCGGGGGCAGGCGACAACAAGGGCGGGATGGCGGTGATCGTCGCCGCGCTGCGAGCGATGAACGCCGCGGGCACGTTGAAGAACAGCGACATCACCGTGTTCCTGACCGGTGACGAGGAGGACAGCGGACCGGTCGCGATCGCCCGGCGCGACCTGATCGCCGAAGGGCGGCGGGCCGATGTCGCGCTCGACTTCGAGGGGCTGGCGCAGCTAGGCGGGCAGGACATGGGCTCGACCGCCCGCCGAAGCTCGGACGAATGGACGCTGAGGGTGACCGCGAGGAGCGGCCATTCAAGCGGCATCTTCACCGCCAGCGCGGGGTCGGGCGCGATCTACGAGGCGGCCCGGATCATCGACAGCTTTCGCCGCGAGGTGCCCGAAGACAAGCTGACCTTCAACGTCGGGCTGATCGGCGGCGGTGCGAGCGCCGAGCTGGCCGAGGACCGCATCCGGGTGACGGCGACGGGCAAGACCAATGTCATTGCCGGGGCTGCGATCGCACGGGGCGACATGCGAGGCATCAGTGCGGAACAGATTGCGCGGGCGCAGGACAGGATGCGGGCGATCGTTGCGCGGCCGCTGTCCGGCGCGACTGCGACCATCGAGTTCCATGCCGACGGCTATCCGCCGATGGCGCCCACGCCAGGCAATCGCGAGCTGCTCGGCCGGCTGAACGCGGTCAACCGGGATCTGGGACTGGCCGAGATGGGCGAGCTCGATCCGGTTCGGCGGGGTGCCGGCGACATCAGCTTCGTGGCGCGCGATGTCGACGGGCTGGCGGGAATGGGAGCGGCGAGCAGCGGCAGTCACGCGCCCGGGGAGACGGTCGATATCGGCTCGATCTTCAAGCAGGCGAAGCGCGCTGCGGTCATGATGAGCCGGCTGGTGCGCGAGCGGCGGTGAGCGAGTGCCTGGCCGGGCGCTGCTGTTCCGATGACCGGTGTCGGTGGCGGCGCCAGTGGGGCAGCCTAGGTTATTGTGCGGGATTGCAATGCTGAAGATCGGCTCGAATCGGAGCTCACCGCGGCTACCTCGCCGTTGAGCTTGACCCACGGACCTCCAACCGCCTGCGAAACAAGCTGATTCGCGCTTGCGCTTGACAGGCATGGGCAGGTTGCGGCCTTCTGCTGTCGGCAGATGTCAGGCTGCTGTCGGTAGACTTTCGGGGCCGCCTGGGCAGGCGGTCGCAAAGCGGCAGGTCCTGCGTCGAGGCAGAGGGGGGACATGATGCAGAGTGCGGTTCACGCCCGTCTCTCGACGCAGGTGCTGGTCGTCGGCGGGCTGGCGACGCTGTGGACTGGCTTTGCCGCGTTCGATTTCCTGATGACGCTGTCGGGTGACCCCGCCTATCTCGCCGGCTTCAGCGATGCACAGCGTGCCTATGTCGCAAGCTATCCCCGGGAGATGATCGCCTTTGGCACGCTGAATGTGTTTAGCGGCGTTGCGGGCTCGCTGCTGCTGCTGGTGCGCAGCAGGCTTGCGGGTTCGATGTACCTGCTGTCGCTGGTCGGACTTATGGCGACGACCCTGTACCAGTTCGGGCTGACCAATCCGCCTGAGGACATGACCTCGCCGCCGATGCTGGCAATGATGGCGGCGATCTGGACCGGTGCGATCGGGCTGCTGATCTATGCGCAGGTGATGGCCAAAAGGGGCGCGCTGCGGTAGCGGGCCGCCGGGTTCGATCGATCACTGGCGCCAGGACCTAGCCCTACCTGCGGCTCCCGCCGAAGCGCGTTTTCCCCTGCTTGCCGTAGCGGGTCTTGCGGGTGCCGGGCTTGCCTTCGGTCGAGTTGCCGACGCCGCGTGGGGCGCGGCGCTCCTGCACCGGAATGCCGAGGTCGTTCTCCTCAAGCCGCCGGATCTCGTCGCGCAAGCGGCCCGCTTCCTCGAACTCGAGGTCGGCGGCGGCTTTGCGCATGCGGCTTTCGAGGTCGGCGAGATAGGCCTTGAGATTGTGGCCGACGAGGTGCGGGCGCTCGTCGTCGCCGGTGTCGATGACCACTCCGTCACGGCTCGAGACATGGGCAATGATGTCGCTGATCCCGCGCTTGATGCTCTCCGGCGTGATGTCGTGCTCGAGATTGTAGGCGACCTGCTTCTCGCGCCGGCGATCGGTTTCGTTAAGCGCGCGCTCCATGCTTCCGGTGACCCGGTCGGCGTAGAGGATCACGCGGCCGTCGATGTTGCGCGCCGCGCGGCCGATGGTCTGGATGAGCGACGTTTCGGAGCGCAGAAAGCCTTCCTTGTCGGCATCGAGGATCGCCACCAGCCCGCATTCGGGGATGTCGAGGCCCTCGCGCAGCAGGTTGATCCCGACGAGCACGTCGTAAACGCCGAGGCGGAGTTCGCGGATGAGTTCGATGCGCTCCAACGTCTCGACGTCGGAGTGCATGTAGCGGACGCGAAGGCCCGCTTCGTGGAGATACTCGGTGAGGTCCTCGGCCATCCGCTTGGTCAGCGTGGTGACGAGGGTGCGATAGCCGGCGGCGGCGACCTTCTTGGCCTCGTGGACGAGGTCGTCGACCTGATCCTCGACGGGCTTGATCTCGACCGGGGGGTCGATCAGCCCGGTCGGGCGGATGACCTGTTCGGAGAATACCCCGCCGGTGGCTTCGAGCTCCCACGAGCCCGGAGTGGCCGAAACGAAGGTCGTCTGCGGGCGCATCGCATCCCACTCGTTGAACCGCAGCGGGCGGTTGTCGATGCAGCTCGGCAGGCGAAAACCATATTCGGCGAGCGTGATCTTGCGGCGGTGGTCGCCCTTGGCCATGGCGCCGATCTGCGGCACGGTCTGGTGGCTCTCGTCGACGAACAACAAGGAGTTGTCGGGGAGATATTCGAACAGCGTCGGCGGCGGCTCGCCGGGGAGACGCCCGGTGAGGAAGCGCGAGTAATTCTCGATCCCGGCGCAGGAGCCGGTCGCGGCGATCATCTCGAGATCGAAGTTGGTGCGCTGCTCGATCCGCTGCGCCTCGAGCAGGCGGCCTTCGGCGACCAGCTCCTTCAGGCGCTCGGCAAGTTCGTGGCGGATCGCCTCCATCGCCTGCTTGAGCGTCGGTCCGGGGGTTACGTAGTGCGAGTTGGCGTAGACCTTGACGCTGTCGAGGCTGGCGACCTTCTTGCCGGTCAGCGGGTCGAACTCGACGATCTCCTCGATCTCGTCGCCGAAAAAGGCGATTCGCCAGGCGGTGTCTTCGTAGTGCGAGGGGAAGATTTCGAGATTGTCGCCTTTCACGCGGAAATTGCCGCG
>JASLBJ010000314.1 GCA_030146725.1 Sphingomicrobium sp.
TCACTGCGACCTGATGCTGATGCGCCATACGCCCGGCGACAGCGACTATGACGACGTCCAGCAGATCAAGTCCAACTCGAACCGCGCGGCGGGCCTCACCCGGCAACTGCTCGCCTTTTCGCGACAGCAGACGCTTCGTCCGCAAGTGCTCAAGCTGCCCGACGTCATCTCCGAAGTCTCTCATCTGCTCAAGCGGCTGCTTGGCGAAACGGTCGAACTGGTCGTTAAGCATGGACGGGCGCTGGGGTCCGTCCGAGCCGATCCGGGGCAGCTCGAGCAGGTGATCGTCAACCTGGCGGTCAATGCGCGCGACGCGATCGCGTCCAAGGGCAGCGGGACGCTGACGATCCAGACTTATCCGGTCAGTGCCGACCAGGTCGCCGAGCTTGGCTCCGAGATCCTGCCGATCGCGGAGTATAGCGCATTGTCGGTCACCGACACCGGCTGCGGCATTCCCCCGGGCGTTCTCGGCAAGGTGTTCGAGCCGTTCTTCACCACCAAGGAAATCGGCAAGGGCACCGGGCTCGGCCTTTCCACGGTCTACGGAATCGTCAAGCAATCGGGCGGGTTCATCTTCGCCGACTCCAAGGTCGGGGAGGGGACCCGCTTCGTCATTTATTTGCCGGTTCACCGCGAGGAAGCCACCGTCGGCGAGCCTCGGCGCCTGCCCAAGCCCACGGAACACGAGCTGTGGGGCACCGGGACAATCTTGCTGGTAGAGGACGAACCGATGGTCCGCGGAGTGGCCGAGCGCGCGCTTACCCGCCACGGCTACCATGTGCTGACGGCCGACAATGGCGAGGAAGCGCTCGAAATTCTCGGCCGCGGTGAGGATGTCGCCCTGCTTATCAGCGACGTCGTCATGCCGATCATGGACGGGCCGACGATGGTTCGGGAAGCGCGCAAGTCCTGGCCCGACCTCAAAATCCTGTTCATGTCCGGCTATGCCGAGGAGCAGCTGCGTAAGTCCATCGACATCGCCGACGTGGCGTTCCTGCCCAAGCCTTTCTCGGTCCAGGAACTCGCCGAAGCCGCGCGCCGGGCGATCGGTTCGAAATAATATCTTTGCTCCAGGCCGCCGGCGGCTTATGCGAACGGCGATGTCCGCGTCCCACTCCATCCTGATCGTCGAGGACGAGCCGCTCATTGCGATGATGCTCGAGGACTTTCTGGAATCGCTCGGACATTCGGTCAAGGCGACCTGCGACACCGTTGGCGATGCGCTCAGCGAAGTCGAGAAGGGCGGGTTTCAACTCGCCATCCTTGACGTCAACCTCAAGGGCGAGAACGTATGGCCGGTCGCGACCCGCCTGCGCGAGCGCGGCGTTCCATTCGTGATCGCAAGCGGCGGCCATGTCGATCCGCCGCCGGCCGAGTTCGCAGCGGTGCCGCTGATCGAGAAGCCCTACACGGTCGACCGGGTTACACCGGCGATCGACGCGGCCATCGCCGGCTGACGTCGGACTCCTGAAAGCTGCAATTGCCGTACTTCTCACGCTTGCCGCGGCGTTCGCGCTGATGATCGAGTTTCAGGCGCAGCTGATTTTCCCGACGCATGCGGTCGCACCTCCCGGCCCGCTTCCGCGCGGCGCAAAAAGGCTCACGCTTGCCGGGGGTGATGGTGCCGAGCTGCATGGCGTGCACATCCCGGGCACCGCTGCCGGTGTTGCCCGGCGGACCCTGATCCTGGGCTTCGCGGGCAATGCCTGGAACAGCGAGGATGCGGCGACGTCGCTGCACCGGATGTATCCCGAGTGCGAGGTAGTGGTGTTCCATTATCGCGGCTACCGGCCCTCGACCGGTGCCCCGTCCGCTGACGCGCTGATGGCCGATGCGCCGCTGGTCTACGATCTTGCGGTCGATCTGATCAGGCCGGACAAGACGGTCGCCGTAGGGTTCAGTATCGGCTCGGGTGTCGCCGCGTCCCTGGTCAAGGCTCGGCAACTCGACGGGCTGATCCTGGTGACGCCGTTTGATTCGCTTAAGGCCGTTGCCAGCGGACTCTACCCGTATCTGCCGGTAAGCATGTTCTTCCTCCATGAGATGAACGCCGCCGCGGCTCTCAAGCGCTCGACCGTGCCGACGGCAATCATCGCCGCCGAGCACGACACGCTGATCCCGGCAGAGCGAACCGATGCGCTCCGTCGCGCTACGGGAAAGCTGGTTTACGACCGGACGATCGCAGGCACCGGGCACAACGACATCTACCAGCGCGCCACGATGGGTCACGCGATGCGCGAGGCGCTGGCGGCGGTCACCCGCAAGCCCTAGCCTGACGCACCCTTGCCCAACTGCCACACCCCATCCATATTCCTGTCACGACAGGAGCCGCGGGCGGCGGGGCAGCGTTAATGTCTCCGAGAGCTTGCTTGTGGTATAAAGCGGGCTAGCATGCCCTTGTAGGACTGGCCGGCCGCGGCCGCACGATAAGGATCCGAATGACCAAGCTTTCAGGCGGCGACAGCAAGAGCACGCTCTACTGCTCGTTCTGCGGCAAGTCGCAGCACGAAGTGCGCAAGCTCATCGCCGGACCAACCGTGTTCATCTGCGATGAATGCGTCGAGCTGTGCAACGACATCATCCGCGAGGAATCCAAGTCTGCGTTGGTCAAGACCCGCGACGGTGTTCCGACGCCAGCCGAGATCTGCAAGGTTCTCGACGATTATGTCATCGGGCAGAACCGCGCAAAGCGGGTGCTCTCGGTTGCCGTGCACAATCACTACAAGCGGCTGAACCACGGCGCCAAGGGCGGCGCCGAGGTCGAGCTTGCCAAGTCCAACATCCTGCTGATCGGCCCAACCGGCTGCGGCAAGACGCTGCTTGCGCAGACTCTTGCGCGCATTCTCGACGTGCCGTTCACCATGGCCGACGCGACCACGCTGACCGAGGCCGGGTACGTCGGCGAGGACGTCGAGAACATCCTCGTGCGGCTGCTGCAGGCGGGCGACTTCAACGTCGCCGAGTGCGAGCGCGGCATCGTCTACATCGACGAGATCGACAAGATCGCACGCAAGTCCGAGAACCCGAGCATCACGCGCGACGTCTCCGGCGAGGGGGTGCAGCAGGCGCTGCTGAAGATCCTCGAGGGAACCGTCGCCTCGGTGCCGCCGCAGGGGGGCCGCACCAGGATGTTCTCGACGTCCTCGCCGACGTAGCCTGCCTCGGTGAGCGTCGTCGCATCGGCGATCGTGAAGGGCACGTCGAGGATGCGGGCGAGCGTCTGGGCCAGCAGCGTCTTGCCCACGCCCGTGGGGCCGATGAGCATGATGTTGGACTTGTCCAGCTCGACGCCGTCATCGCGGACGGACGCGGAGTTGATGCGCTTGTAGTGGTTGTAGACCGCTACGGCGAGCGCCTTCTTCGCGCGTTCCTGGCCGATGACGTACTGGTCGAGGACGTCCTTGATCTCCTGCGGCGCCGGGACCTGGGTGATGGCCTCGGCGACCTCACGCTCCTCGTCCTCGGCGAGAATCTCGTTGCAGAGGGCGATGCATTCGTTGCAAATGTAGACCGACGGGCCGGAGATGAACTTCCGGACCGAGTCTTTCGATTTGCCACAGAACGAGCAGCGGAGGTGCTTGTCGTGCGACATAGGTGCCTGCTCAACGGGTAACGCCCGGCCCCGGTCGGACGGGAGGTATTCTACAGTTAACGAGCGGGCCCGGAGGGGTCAAGAAAACGCGGTCCGGAGCCATCGCTCGCAGGGGGCCAGAAAAAAGACGCGCGAGGGGTGCTGAAGGATAAAGGACGACCCCCTGCGTCCAAACGATAGCGACACTTTTCGTCGGGCGTCGGGGGATGGGGTCGGGGGCGACCGCGGTTCCGACTCGGTTGCCCGGTGTCGTCGCTCCCGACTCCCGTCCCCCGACCCCCGACGGCCCTACTTCATGTCCGTCGACGCCGCGAACGCCGCCTGCGCCTTCTGCACGTCCACGAGGTCGCCGCGCGACGTGATCACCGTGTCGATGATCCCGTAGTCCTTCGCCTGGTCCGCCGACATGAAGTAGTCGCGGATGATGTCGTGCTCGATCTGCTCCGTCGACTTGCCCGTGTGCTTCGACATCAGCTCGTTCATCTGGTGGCGCAGGTAGAGGATCTCGCGCGCCTGGATCTCGATGTCGGCCGCGGTGCCCTGCGCGCCGCCGGATGGCTGGTGGATCATCACCCGCGAGTGCGGCAGCGCCATGCGCTTGCCCTTGCGGCCCGCGGCCAGCAGGAAGGCGCCCATGCTTGCCGCGAGTCCCATGCAGATGGTGTTCACCGGCGACTGCAGGTACTGCATCGTGTCGTACATCGCGAGGCCCGCCGACACGCTGCCACCGGGCGAGTTGATGTAGAGGAAGATGTCGCGACCCGGCTGGTCCGCCTCGAGGAAGAGCAGC
>JASLBJ010000014.1 GCA_030146725.1 Sphingomicrobium sp.
GCGCCGCTCAGCACCGAGGGCGCCGACGAGATCGAGGACGCTCCGGCGACGGACGACCCGGCTCAAGACATTAGCACCCAAGAGGACTGACCATGGCCACTGCCGCTACAACCCCCTCCGTCAGCGCCAACAAGGCCGAGCTGCTGGCGATCGCCGACGCCGTCGCGCGCGAGAAGCTGATCGATCGCGGAATCGTCATCGAGGCGATGGAGGACGCGATCCAGCGCGCCGCGCGGGCCCGCTATGGCGCCGAGAACGACATCCGCGCCAAGCTCGATCCGGAGACCGGCGACCTGCGCTTGTGGCGCGTGCTCGAAGTGGTCGAGGAGCCTGAGGATCACTTCAAGCAGGTCGACCTCAAGGGCGCGACCAAGCTCAAGGCCGATGCGCAGCTTGGCGACTTCATCGTCGACCCGCTGCCCCCGATCGAGTTCGGCCGAATCGCCGCCCAGGCCGCCAAGCAGGTCATCTTCCAGAAAGTCCGCGACGCCGAGCGCGAGCGCCAGTTCGAGGAATTCAAGGACCGCGCCGGCGAGGTCATCACCGGCGTCGTCAAGCGCGTCGAGTTCGGCCATGTCGTCGTCGACCTCGGCCGCGCCGAGGGCGTCATCCGCCGCGACCAGCAGATCCCGCGCGAGATGGTCCGTGTCGGCGACCGCATTCGAAGCCTGATCGCCTCGGTCCGCAGCGAAGCCCGCGGCCCACAGATCTTCCTCAGCCGCGCGCACCCCGACTTCATGAAGAAGTTGTTCGCCCAGGAAGTGCCCGAGATCTACGACGGCATCATCGAGATCAAGGCCGCCGCCCGCGATCCGGGAAGCCGCGCCAAGATCGGCGTCATCAGCCACGACAGCTCGATCGATCCGGTCGGCGCCTGTGTCGGCATGAAGGGCAGCCGGGTCCAGGCCGTCGTCCAGGAGCTCCAGGGCGAGAAGATCGACATCATCCCCTGGTCGACCGACCTTGCAACGTTCGTCGTCAACGGCCTTCAGCCCGCGACGGTCAGCCGGGTCGTGATCGACGAGGAAGAGAACCGCATTGAGGTGGTAGTCCCCGACGACCAGTTGAGCCTGGCGATCGGGCGCCGCGGGCAGAACGTGCGCCTCGCCAGCCAGCTGACCAACAGCCAGATCGACATTCTCACCGAAGCCGACGCGAGCGAGAAGCGCCAGCGAGAGTTCGTTGAACGCTCGACCATGTTCCAGGAGGATCTCGACGTCGACGAGACGCTGGCCCAGCTGCTCGTTGCCGAAGGCTTCACCGCGCTCGAGGAAGTCGCCTATGTCGACGTGTCCGAGATCGCGTCGATCGAGGGGCTCGACGAGGAGATCGCGGCCGAGTTGCAGAGCCGTGCGGCCGAAGGGCTCGAGCGGCGCGAGGCAGCTTCGCGCGAGGAGCGCCGCGCGCTTGGGGTCGAAGATGCGCTGGCCGAGCTGCCGCACCTGACCGAAGCGATGCTTGTCGTGCTCGGCAAAGCGAACATCCGCACGCTCGACGATCTCGCCGACCTCGCCACCGACGAATTGGTACAAAAGAAGCGGCCCGAGCAGCGCCGCCAGCGCGAGCCGAGCAACCGCGCCGAGGACAAGGGCGGCGTGCTCGCCGACTTCGGCTTAAGCGAAGAGCAGGGCAATGAGATCATCATGGCCGCCCGCGCGCATTGGTTTGAGGACGACGACGCATCCGCGTCGGGGTCCGAGAGCGACTCAGCCTCCATCAAGGAGGACGCAGTTGCGGACACGGAGCAATGAGTCGGCGGTAGCCGACAGCCCCTCCGCCAATCGGGAGGGCAACGAGAAGCACAACCCCGAGCGCAGCTGCGTCCTGACGCGCGCCAAGGGCACGCGCGACAGCCTGATCCGGCTTGCGCTTGGCCCCGACGGACAGGTCGCGCCCGATGTTCGCGCCCGCGCTCCCGGGCGCGGCGCGTGGATCTCCGTCTCGCGCGACGACCTCGACGCCGCCAATGCCAAGGGCAAGCTCAGGCAAGCGCTTGCCCGGGCGTTCAAGTCGAACGCACTCGATATTCCGGCCGACCTCGGCGAGCGCACTGCGGCTGCCCTGCGCCAGGCGGTCCTCGACCGGCTTGGAATGGAAGCCCGCTCGGGCACCTTGCTAAGCGGCGGCGAGCGGATCGCGGCGGCCGCCCGCAGTGGCAAGGTTCACCTGCTGATCCACGCCGCGGACTCCGGTGAGGATGGCCGCCGAAGCCTCGACCAGGCGTGGCGAGTCGGCGGAGGCGACCCGCGGGGCTTTATATTTCCGGAAGACCGCACCATCTTGTCGATGGCCTTGGGGCGCCAGAATGTGGTACACATCGCCCTGACAGATCCCGCTGCCGCGGCGCGCGTTGCACACGCGCTTGCCCGGTGGCGTGCTTTTATTGATCCCGATGCCGGGTTAGTGGGCGGCGACCCCGCCCCTGGCTCCGGCTCGGCTACTGCGTTTGACGAAGGAACAGAATGACCGACCAGACCGAAAAGCCGAAGCTCGGCACCCGGCCTCCGCTGGGCGTCAAGCGCACGGTCGAAACCGGCAAGGTGAAGCAGAGCTTCAGTCATGGCCGCTCGAACACGGTGGTGGTCGAGGTCAAGAAGCGGCGCATTCTCGGACGGCCGGGCGAAGCGCCTGCCGCCGCCGAGGCTGCTCCGCCCCCGCCGCCGGTCGTCGAAGCGCCCAAGCCCGCGCCGCGTGCCCCGGCGCCCGTCGCACCGCCGCGCCGCGGGCCGATCGACGACATCACCGCGCGCAAGGAGCTTCAGGCCCGACTGCTGCGCGAAGCCGACGAAGCGCGCATGAACTCACTCGAGGAAGCCCGCCGCCGTGAGGATCAGGCGTTGCGTTCGGCGACCGAGGAGGAACGCCGCCGCGCCGAGGAAAACCGCCGCGCCGCGGATGCTCCCGCCGAGCAGCCCGCGCCGGAAACCGCTGCGCCTGAAGGCCAGGACGCCCCTGCTCCCGCCGCCGACGCCGCCGCCAACGCCAACGCCATCGCCAACGAGGGCGCTCCGGCCGCCGCCGGGGATCAGGACCGCGGCTTCCGCCGTCCGACCGTTGTTCCGCCCAAGCGGCCCGATCCGGCGCGTCCGGTACGCGCTCGCGAGGATCGCCGCCATTCGGGCAAGCTGACCGTCACTCGCGCCTTGTCGGGCGAGGATGACAATCGCGCGCGCAGCATGGCCGCGCTGCGCCGCTCGCGTGAAAAGGAAAAGCGTCACCATCAGCAGTCCGG
>JASLBJ010000131.1 GCA_030146725.1 Sphingomicrobium sp.
ATATAGTACCAATTCGATTTTTTCTCCCGCTACCGCAGCCACCCGAAGCTAACGGCCGCATCTTTGGAGGTTGACCGGGTTCGCACGAGCCGTCAGATTGGATTTACATTGGTAATGTACGAGGCTCAAATGCGGGTTCCTGGCTTGATAACGTCGGCAGCTATTGCCGTTTCGGCAGCAGCGCCTGCAAACGCGACGCCACAGTCGGCCCTCGACCAGCTATCGTCGACGCTCGGGTACAAGTGGGCGATCGTCGACAACCGGCCGGTTTGCCCAGCAGTCGTTCCGGAATGTTTCCTGTCCACGATTACTCTGACGGTGCCCGAGAAACTCCCGCAAGGACTGCCCAGAGACCTGTCGCTCTACTTCAGCTTCGTCAGCCGACTGCCGCTGGTCGAAAGCGACATATTCGAGCATCAACTGATCAACGGGGACCTTCAACGGCTCAAGCTGAAGCCCGGTGCGCGCCTTCGTCCCGGCGCGACTCACGTGATCAAGCTGTGGGGAGCCGGCGCGCAATTCTCAAAGTCCTACGTAATGCCGAACGCCTACCTCGCCGCGAATCGGGTGGAGCCCCGTACGATCGCTGCGACGCGGCCGCAGATCGACCGCGACACCGGTCTGGAAACGCTGCCGTTCGTGGCACCGATGACCGACGAGGCCAGGCTCGCGACGAAGACGGACAGCGACAGTACCCGCTGGCTGACGGCCGAGCGTGCCTTCGACCTGCAGGCGAGCCGGCAGGCCGCGGCGGCCACCGGCGTGGTCATTCTCCCGAAGCCGGTTGAAGCCGTCCAGCTGGATGGCGCTCGCGTGGACCTCGGTCGGGGGATTGCGCTGAGGCTTCAGGGCATCGAGCCGGCGGCGATCGCGCCAGCCCTGGCTACGTTGGGCGTTGGACAGGGCGGCGCAATCCCCCTTTCGATCCGGGTCGATGGTGCTTCGCAGCTTCCAGCCGAGGGCTATGAGCTCAAGGTCGAGCAGACCGGGATCACGATCAATGCCCGCGATGCGGCGGGTGCGAACCATGCCCTGCGCTCACTGGCACAGCAGGCGGCATTCGAAGGCAATCGGCTGCGGCCATTGCGGGTCAAGGATGCGCCTCACTACGCTTTTCGCGGGCTGCACATCGATCTCGCGCGCAACTTCCACGGACGCGACGAAATCCTCAAGCTTGTCGAGGCGATGGCGGCGTACAAGCTGAACAAGCTGCACCTTCATCTGGCCGATGACGAGGGTTGGCGGATCGACATTCCGGCACTGCCCGAGCTTGCTTCGATCGGGTCGAAACGGTGTCACGATCCACAGGAAAAAACCTGCCTGATGCCCCAACTCGGTGCCGGACCTGAGGGAACGGGCGGGGTCAACGGCTATCTGAGCAGCGCCGATTACGTCGCGATCGTACGTGCGGCTCAGGCCCGCAACATCGAGGTCATTCCGTCGATCGACATGCCTGGCCATTCGCGGGCCGCGATCAAGGCGATGGAAGCGCGCCACGCGCGGTTGATGCGGGCGGGCAAGAGGCAGGAAGCCAACCTCTACCGGCTGATCGATCCTGCGGACCGGACCGAGTATCGCAGCATCCAGAACTACAACGACAACACGCTCAACGTGTGCATTCCCGCGACCTATCGCTTCGTCGACACGGTCGTGGATGCATTGTCCGTGATGCATCGCGAGGCTGGAGCACCGCTGCGCATGTTCCATCTGGGCGCGGACGAAACCGCCGGCGCCTGGGTCAAGTCACCGAAGTGCGCAAAGATGATCGCCGAGAACAAGGGCGACGCCCGCCTGCTCACTCCCCGCTTCATCGAGCGGGTCAGCGCCGCCCTCGCGGCCAAGGGCATTCGCACCGGCGGCTGGAGCGATGGTATGGGCCATACCGAAGCCGCTGCCATGCCGAAGAACGTGCAGACGAACATCTGGGGGTTGATGCAGACCGGCGCGGTCCGCGAAACCCACGAACAGCTGAGCCGCGGCTGGGATGTCGTGCTTTCGATCCCGACGTTCCTCTATCTCGACATGCCCTATGCGCCGCATCCCGAGGAGGGCGGCTATGACTGGGCCGCGCGGGGGATCGACACCTACCAGGCGTTTGCGTTCATGCCTGACAATCTCCCTGCCAATGCGGCAACGACCAAGGACCTGTCTTCAAACTTCAGGACCGTCGAAGATCAACCGACCCGCACGGCCGGGCAACAGATCACGGGTATCCAGGGTCAATTGTGGAGCGAGACGATCCGCACCGACAGCCAGGTCGATTACATGCTGTTCCCGCGCCTGCTTGCACTCGCCGAACGGGCCTGGACCCCCGCCGAATGGACTCCTGCCTATCAGCCCGGCGCAAGCTATGCATGGCAGGATCCGCGGGTCGGCTTTGCGAGCCTGCAGGCCGGGTGGAAGAACTTTGCCGGCCGTGTCGCAGCACAGTTTCCGCTGCTCGATCGTCTAGGCGTCGCATATCGCGTCGCTCCTCCAGGAGCGCGCGTCGTCAATGGGACGCTCCACGCCAACAGCGTGTTCCCGGGCACCCAGATCGAATACAAGACTGCTCAGGGCAATTGGACCAGCTTCGTTCAGCCGGTAGCCGTGACGGGGCCGGTCGAGCTTCGCAGCCGGTCGGCAGACCGCCGACGTGCCAGCCGAACGGTGCAAGCAGGCGGCGGCATCTGATTGCGAGCTCAGGCGACCAGTTCACCTTCGGGATCCATGACGATTTCGCCGGGTACGACGTAATCCAGGATCAGGTGCACTCGGGCTTCAGCGCCGAGATTTCTCACCCCGTGCACCTTGCGATTGTTGATCTCCCAGATCTCGCCTGCGGGGAGGTGCCTGATGTTGCCGGCGATCCCGAATTCAGCTTCCGGGTTGGTGAAGACTGGGCAATGAATCCGGTGGGCACGGGCAAGCGAATATCCATGGTCGCGATGCGAGCCGATCTTGTGGCCAGCATTCAGTCGCGCAAGCAGCACCCGGACGAAGTACCCTTCGTTCTCCCGGGCTGCCGCCGGTGAAGCGAAGTCGGCGACAATCAGATCCATGATCGGCCGGATCAGCGGCTCGAATAACTCGAACCGCGGGCGCACACTGGGATCCGTGTGGCGCATGTCCGGATCGAAAATCAGCGGCACGGTCTGCGTATGGCGGTGCGCTGGGTAAACCTCCTGACGTCCGGTTTCCTCGGCCCATGCTGCTTCGGGTAGCGCCAGCACCTCGCGCTGCAAGGCGGCCGGAGAGACCGAGCCGATCTGCCTGTATTCGCCATCAAAAAACATCGTTGCCGTTGCTCCTGCGGATCCCCGGGATCAGCGCGACGCCGTTCCATCTTCAGGCACTTGCGCCGCTTCTACCGAACTAGGTCGGGACCCTTCCCTGTCAACCGCCCTGCGGTTCACGAAACGAAATGCTGCCCTTCGCATGGAACCGCTCACTGGTCGGCTGCAAAGCCTTCGCTGGCGAGTCTTTCCCGCACGGCTTCGAGATGCTTTTCGTAGCGCCGCCAGTTGCCGATTGCACCGCCGTGGATCTTGCTTCGGACCTGGACAGCGCTTGCGGTCGCGACGGAAGCGGAATTCCGCTCGATCGCGGTGCAGCCCTCCTCCCAATCCAGCCCGCAGAAGGCGAGCAATCGGGCGGCGACCGGCTCAGGGTCCGTGACCAGCGCCTCGTACCAAACAGTGCAGAAGCGATCTGGCGCAAGCTCCTCCCACAAGGCGGCCAGCCGGCGGAAGCGAATGTAGAACTCCGTCGTCGCCATGATGTCGAGCGAGTAAGCGTAGAGCGACGATTCGAATTCGAAAAGCTGCCGGAAATTGCTGACGATTGTATCGAGCGGGTTGCGAACCAGGCACAAGATCCGCGCCTGCGGAAGCGCGCGCAGGATATGGCCGCCAAGCATGAAGTTCAGGTGGAACTTGTCGACGAAGCGTGGCGCGCCGCTACTCAGGTCTTCGCCTCGTGCCGCATAGCGAGCGCCAATCCCCGCCAGGTCGACGCTCCCCTCGAATGCGCCCAACACGGCATCGTCGAGCAATTGGGGGCTCGTCGATCCACAGGCGTTCTTGAGCAATTGCGCGAAATAGAGCGACTCGCCGATTGACGTCACGCGGCTGTGATTGGACAGGATCCGGTCCAGCACCGTGGTT
>JASLBJ010000177.1 GCA_030146725.1 Sphingomicrobium sp.
GCCGGGCTCGCGGGGCGACAGCCGCGTCGCCCAGCGCATCCGCGAGCTGATCGTCGAGGGCCTCCTGCAACCGGGCACCCGCGTGGCCGAGGCCTCGCTTGCCGAGCGGCTCGGCGTGTCCCGAACGCCGGTCCGCAACGCGCTTCCTGCGCTTGCCAGCGAGGGACTGCTCGAGCCCGTCGGCAAGCGCGGCCTCGGCCACGCGGGTGCCCGGTTGCAGGAGGCCCTCGACGATCAGCTCGCGGATGCGCTGGGCGACGCGGCTGTCGCCCCGCGAGCCCGGCGCTGCGCTCGTCACCCTGCTGTCATCATCCATGCGGCGTCTTAGTCCGAGCGCCCCTTGCGCGTCCAATCAATCTCAGGCCGCGAGCAGCTCATCCGGATGGACTTCGGAAGGCTCTACGTCGGGCAGCGCATCAAGTTCGCGGAACAGCGCCGGCACGTCATTGCGGCGAATGAGGTCGAGCACGTCCTCAAACCGGTCGATCACGAAGTAGCTCTGCTGGAACGAGTCGGTCTTGTAGCGCGTCCGGAGCACTCGCCGCAGGTCGAACGCGAGCCGGTGAGGCTTCGCGCTTTCCAGCGAGTAGTGAGATTCGCCGAAGCTCGACAGGATCCCGGCGCCGTAGATCTTGAGCTCGCCATTCTCGCGGGCCAGCCCGAACTCGACCGTGTACCAGTAAAGGCGGGCAAGGCGGTGAAGAGCGCCCTGGTCGATCGCCTGCAGACCCATTTCGCCAAGCGTCTGCATGAAGTCGGCAACCGCCGGCTGGGCGAGAAGCGGCACATGGCCGAACACGTCGTGGAACACGTCGGGCTCTTCCAGATAGTCGAGCTGGCTCGCCTTGCGGATGAAATTGCCGGCTGGAAAGCGGCGGGCGGCAAGGTGGCGGAAGAACACGTCGTCGGGAACAAGTCCGGGGACCGATACCACGGTCCAGCCAGTCCGGGCATGCAGCCGCTCGTTCAATTCGTCGAGGTTGGGCACGCCGGGACGCGACAGGTTGAGCACGTCGAGCCCTTCTTCGAACGCCGCAACCGACCGGCCGTGCAACAACGACTTCTGCCGCGCGAACAATGTGTCCCAGACCCAATGGTCCTCGGCTGTCAGCTCGTCCCAATGCTGCGGCACGGTCCAGTCCTCGGCCGCGCCTGGCGGAGGCGAGGAGTAAGCCAGCGCGCCATGCTTTTGCGGCGGTATCTTATCGATCTGGTTCATCTGCTTTTCGTCCTTCTGATCTTTGAACGGCAAGAAAAAACCCCGCCGGAGGGTCCGGGCGGGGTTCGGTTGCTGGCGTGCTGTTGGCTAGCGCGTCAGTCCGTCCTCGCCCGATCGGCGAAGCCAAAATAGTAATAGAGGGCAGCGGACGAGCGCCGCGGCAGGCGGCGCGAGTCGGCGCTTGCAGTCGCGTCGATGTGGCTCGCGTGGGTCATGTGTTCCTGCCAGAGCCCGAGAAATGGGATCCTGTCAACTGCTCGAAGGATCCCCATACACGCCAGCGGATGAATGCTCGCTTGCTGTTGCCAGCAGGTCACGAAGAGCGCGCTCATCTGCAGGTGTAGCCGCGCCGAAGAACAGTTCGAACGCTCGGCGAGCCTGCCCGACGAGCATCGTCAATCCACCCACCACGCGTGGTGAGCGGCCATCGCCTGCGGCAAGAAAACTCGCGCCTGCGGCAAGAAAACTCGTCCCGACAGGCTTGTAGACCATGTCGAACAGGACCGCTCGTTCGGCTGCGCGACCGATTGCATCGAGCAGGTCACCGGGCATCGGCGGAGATCCAAGCATTCCAAGCGGACTTGCGTTGATGATCGCCGAGACGCCCATCAGTGCCGGTCCTGCATCGCCGAGCGGCCGGACCTCGACTTCCAAGTCAGGCTGGATGGCCGCAAGCGTCCGCGCCTTGATGGGATCCCGGGCCAAGACGATCAGCCGACCAGCCTGTCGACGCGCGCAGTAGGCGACAACCGCCCGCGCAGCGCCGCCGCCGCCGATCATCGCCACCGTCCGGCCCTCCAGCGGCGTGGTATCGAGCGCAGCGGCGACACCATCGACGTCTGTATTGTAGCCGGTCAGCCCCCCGGCGCCCGCGACCACGCAATTGATCGCACCGATGATCCGCGCGACTGGGTCGAGCTGATCAACAAGCGCCGCCGCCGTCTCCTTGTGCGGGATGGTCACGTTGCACCCTCGCCAGAGGGGATCAGTCCGCCGCTCTTCAAAAAAACGCGCCAATGCGCTGCGCTGGACCCCCGTGGCCCGATAGTCGCCGGACAGCCCTAGCGCTTGTAGCCAATAGCGATGGATCAGCGGTGATAGCGAGTGACTGACGGGATCGCCGATCACTTCGGCGAACGGTTCCACTGCTAGGCCGCCGTGTCGAGAAAGCGCGCGACATCCTGTGGATCGATCGAACGGTCGACGAACGCCTCCCCGATCCCGCGCGCAAGGATGAATGGCAGTCGCCCGCCCTCTTTCTTCTTGTCGCTCTGCATGAGCGCGACAAGCTCCGCGCCCCGTCCGTTCAGGCCGATGTCACCGAGCGCGACCGGCAATTGCGTGCCGCGGAAGTGTCCGCGTACCCGCTCGGCATCGGACAGGGCACACAGGCTGCGCTCTACCGAGAAATCGAACGCCAGCACTGTCCCGAGCGCGACCGCCTCCCCGTGCTGGAGTCGGTCGCCAAAGCCGGTCGCCGCTTCGAGTGCATGGCCAAACGTGTGGCCGAGGTTGAGGAGCGCCCGCCGCCCTGTCGTCTCGCGCTCATCGGCCTCGACGATCCGCGCCTTGCCGGCCACGGCCGCGGCGACCGCCGCTTGCCGAGCAGCGGGGTCGCCTGCCAGCACCGCCGAACCGTTCAAGTCGAGCCAGTCGAACAGGGCTGCGTCCTCGATCAGCGCATATTTGACGATTTCGGCATAGCCCGACCGCAGCTGGCGCGAGTCGAGGGTGTCGAGCAGCGAGGGATCGATCAGCACCAGCGCGGGCTGATGGAAAGCGCCGACGAGGTTCTTGCCCGCCGCAACGTTGATGGCGGTCTTGCCGCCGACCGAGCTGTCGACCTGCGCGAGCAAGGTCGTCGGGATCTGGACGAACTGGCAACCGCGGTTGACGATCGCTGCAGCGAAACCCGCAAGGTCGCCAATGACTCCACCGCCGAAGGCGATGATATGGTCCTTGCGCTCGATTCCGGCAGCCAGCAGCCGGTCGATCACGCTTGCAAGGCCCCCCCAACTCTTGCTCGGTTCTCCCGCCGGAACGAGGATCGGCTCGGCCGTCAGCGGTGCCAGGCCGCGCAT
>JASLBJ010000208.1 GCA_030146725.1 Sphingomicrobium sp.
ACCAGCAACTGCTCGGCAAGGACCGCATCCTCGCGTCCGTAATAGATCAGCTGCAAGCGCCCGTCGCCAAGTGGTTCGGCGACTCCGCCCTTTGACCCGTACAGCCAGTTGAACGGCGGAGGTGCGCTCATCCGCTCGAAGGCGGGATTGAACAGGCCGCGTCCGACCGAGTTGATGCGGGCAAGCCGCGCCCAGGCGGAATGCGCCTCGGCGATGTTCCCCTTGTCGATCAACTGGTTGACGATCTTGACTCGCCAGTCCGGGTCCGAGCGCGCCGGTGCAGCCCCCGACCACAGGCTCAGGATCAGGTCGAGGTTGTCAGCGTTCGCGGCAAGTTCGGCCAGCAGCAAGGGCTCGAGCTCGGGCGACTTCGCAAGCAGGCGCTTGATCTCCCGCGTTCCGTTCGCCGCCTGGGCATATTGCGCAAGCGCGGGAGCGACCAGTCCGGCGCCATTGGTCAGTCGGGAGAATACCGCGATCTCGCCCAGTCCATCGGCGACCCGCTCTGTACGCAGATAGCGGTCCGCGAGGAAATAGCGGGCAGCGCGCGACCGCGGATCGCGCCGCCGGGCTTCTTCGAACAGCTGCTCGGCACGCGCGCTCTTGCCCTCCGTCTGGGCCACTGCACCTTTGATGAGAAACGGCTCCTCGCCAAGCGGCATGCGCCGCGCAAGGTCGTCGACCCTGGCCAACAGAGCAGGCGGAAGCACGTTGGACCGGGTCGAAGCGACCCCGATGTCGGCCATCGTTCGCGCAAGCTCGAACTGAGGGTGTGACGGCCACAAGGTCGTGGACGCAATAGGCGCAGAAACTTGCACCAGTGCAGTCCTCACCACCTGGAAGGCGAGAAGCGCACCGACGACAAGAACGGCGGCGAAACGCCCCCAGAATGCCCCCCCCGTACCTATGACCCCCCCCTGCCTATGAGGCCTCAGCCTGTTGGGCGACGGAAATCACGTTCAACGGCCGCCGGTCGACCGAGCCGTACTGATAGTAGCGATAGCCATAGTGGCTCGCTTCTTCGGTCGACTTGGTCAGGGTCACGCCGAGAATGTTCGCACCGGTGCCTTCGAGGCGCTCGAGCGACTCGCGCGCGGAGCGGGTCCGGGTCTTGCCGCTTTCGACGACCATCATCACGTTGCCAACGGCTGCGGCGAGCAGCGCGGCATCGGCAAGGCCGAGGATCGGCGGGCCGTCGATCACCACCAGGTCGAACTTGGCCGCAGCCTCGTTGACGATTGCCCGGATGCGCGGAGTCGCGAGCAGATCGGCCGGGTTCGGCGGCGTCGGCCCGCACGGCATCAGCCACAGATTCTCCTGCTGGGTCGGCACGTAATGCTCGTCGATCGCCTCGTCGTTGGTCAGCAGCTTGGTCAGTCCGTGCTGTTTCGATTCGACCTTGAACACCGGCCGGCGAAGATCGGCGTCGATCAGCAGCACGCGGGAGCCGCGGCGGGCCGAGTTCTGCGCAAGCGCGAAGGCCGACGACGACTTGCCCTCCGAAGCCCGGGTGCTGGTGACCAACAGCTTCTTGGGCGCCCCGCTGCTCGTGCTGAAGCGCAGTGCAGCAAGGATGGCCGCATAGGCTTCGGACACAGGCGACGACGGATTGCTGAAGTCATCGAGCAGCGTTCCGGTCTTGCCACGGCGCTTGGGAACCGCGCCGAGGCAGGCAAGCCCAAGCTTGGTCCGGACATCCTCACGAGTCTTGATCGTGTCGTTGAGGATTTCGAGCACGGCAGCCGCCGCGATTCCGCCGATGAGACCCAGAGCGAGGCCGATCAGCAGGTTCTGGAACAGATTGGGCTTGTAGGGGCCGCCCGGCACTTCGGCTCGGTCGACGATCGACACCGGCGCAGTGCCGACGCCGCCGGCAACGCCGATCTCCTTGTAGCGCTGCAACAGCGCGTCATAGAGCCCGCGATTGGTGTCCACGTCGCGCTGCAGGATGTTGTACTGGATGCTCCGCCCACGCAGGTCGAGCACCGAACCCTTGAGCTGGCTGACGCGCGAACGCAGCGCGTTTTCCGCCGACGCTGCCGCTCGGAATTCGGCAAGCAGCGTATTCGAGCGGCCGCTTGCAACCTGGGCGCCTTCGCTCGAAATCTGGCGATTGAGCTCCTCGATCCGCGAGCGCAGGCTGAGCATGTCCGGATGATCGGGCTTCAGCAGCGTGCGCTTTTCCTGATACTCGGATTCGAGCGTCGCCTTGATCTGGCGAAGGCCCTGCGTGTTCTGGTTGACCTCCGCCGACCCGCCGGCAAGCCGCGCCTGGCGATAGGCACCTTCGGCCTGGACCCGCCGCGCCGTTGCGTCGGCAAGCGCGCGGTTGAGGGCCATCAGCGATTCGCCCTGCAGCGAGCCGGCGTCGGTGACCTGTCCATCCGCACTGGTTCCGCCGGTACTGATGATGCCCTGCGCCTGGGCGTACGAGACGAGCGAGCGCTCGCTGTTCTCGAGATCGCGGCGAGTCTTGGCGATCTGCTGCTGCAGGAACGTCCGTGCGTAGGTCGATGCCTCGTACCGGCGCTGAAGCCCCGAGCCGATGAAGTTCTCGGCGATGCCGTTGGCGATCTCGGCGGCAAGCTGCGGCGATTCCGAGGTGTAGCTGAAGCGGATCAGCTGACCGTCCTCGGGCGGCGTTACGCTGAGACCACTAGCGACCTTGCCTGCTGCCGCCCTGACGCGGCTTGCGGCATCGCCCTCGGAGCCGACAAAGGCCGGGTTGGCTGCGAGGTTGAGATCCTGCGCCACGCGCTCGGCCAGCGTGCGGCTCGACAGCAGGCCGATCTGGGTTGAGATGAAGTCCCACGAGCTTTGCGCCGGGGCTCTCGACCCCTGCGATTCCTCGCCGAGAATTTCGACCGACGGTGGATTGACCTCAAGCGTGACCCACGCCCGGTACAGCGGCTTGGTCAGCATCGTGATGATGAGCGCGCTCGCAAGCCCCGCCGCAACCGCGCCAAGGATCAGCCAGCGCCACTCGCGCAGCAGGCGCAGCAGGAACGCGAGGTCGAAACTCGACTTCTCGTCATAGCTGCCCTCGTCGGCATAGGGCGAAAGGTTGCGACCGCGAGGATGCGCAACTGCAGACCCTTCGTTGGTGGGAAGGGCGATGTCAGTAGCCACGCGGCCATGTCTCCAAAAATTGTCTCACGAGCGAACCGGTCAGAACGGCCGGAAGATCGACAGGATCGGGATGCTGTTGAGAATCTGCTTCTGCACCTGCTTGATGCCCGAACCGTCGATCACGACGATGTCTCCGGCGAAGATCGCCGGATCGGGAGACGCGCCGGTACGAATGCTTGCAAGGTCGAAAGCTGCGGCCTGGCGCTTGCCGTTGATCTGGCGGAACACCGCGACCCGTCGGGCATTCGCCTCCTCGGTCATGCCGCCGGCAAGCGCGACCGCCTGCATCAGGGTCATCGGCCCGCTGACCGGGAACGACCCCGACGACTTGACCGCCCCGTCGACGGTCACGCTCCGGCGAGTCGACGCTTTCACCCCGACACTGACATCCGGATTCTCGAGATATTTCTCGCCGAACTTGGCGGTCAGCTGCTGATCGAGCTGGGCAGTGGTCAGTTCGACGGCACTGATGCTGCCGATCAGCGGCATCGAAATCTGGCCCGTAAGGTCGACTTCATACTCGCCCGTCAGCTCCGGCATCTTGAACACCCTGACCGTGAGCGTATCAAGCGGCGCGATCTTGTAATCGGTCTCGAGCGTCGCGATCGTCGGCGTGTCGGGCGTGCCGAACGTCCCGACGTCATAGGGTATCGGCCCGCCGCGCCGCTCGGCGCAGCCGGTCAGGGCAGCCGTACTCGCGACACCTGCAAGGCAGGCACCGATAAGCCTGGACCGCGTGGTCCCAGCATTGAAAATTCTCACCGCAACGCTCCTCTTACCCGGAAATGCAGTTGTTCCGCGTGTTATCAAATCGCTTGACTGTAAGCCACCCCAGAGGGCGCAACCGTCGAACGCGCCGCAGGGTCCACGCCTATTTGCCCGGTCTGCAGGAACCAGCGGCTGGTACCCTGCAATCCCAGCGCTGTCAGTACCCCCGATCGATAGGCGCCGGTGTCGATGCCGATGCGATTGCTCCGGACATCGACTTCCTCGGCGATCGTGTGGCCGTGAACCACCACGAAACCGTGATCCCCATCATGGTTCAGGAACGGTTCGCGAATCCAGCGCAGGTCGGCCTGGGTCTGATCGGCAAGCGCCACTCCGGGCCGCACGCCGGCATGGACGAACAGATAGTCGCCGACGCGCATCGTATCGGAGGAATCGCGCAGGAACGCCTGGTGCTCCGCCGGAATGCCTTGCCGAAGCAGCCGCACTGCCTCGTCGGGCCCGCGCGACTTGAGCAAGGCGACATCGATCCCATAGCTTTTGGCGCACTCGGCGCCGCCGAACCGCAGCCAGTCCTGGACCAGTTCACCCTCGCCGCGGAGCAGGCGCAACAGCACTTCCTCGTGGTTGCCGCTGAGGTGCACGACACGGGTCCCGGACCGCTCGAGGGTTCGCACCCGCTCGACCACCTGGTTCGAGGCGGGACCGCGATCGATCAGGTCGCCGAGGAACAGGATCAGGGTCGTGGCATCGGGCCGGCCGGCTTCGTCCGCCTCGATCCTGGCGAGAAGGTCCTCGAGCAGGTCGAGCCGACCATGGATGTCGCCGACCGCATAGACGCGGTAGCCGCGCGGAACGCTTGGCTCGCCGCCGCCCTGCGATGGCGAGAAAAAGGTTCTGAAATTGAATGTCATGGTGCTTTTTAGTGAGGTCAAGGTGCGTCAAGATACCCGAAGTGCGTTAAGATACTTGCCTACGACGACTGTCTCACAAAACTCCTGTTCGACCTTGCGGCGCCCCCGCTGGCCCATTGCAATTCTCTCGGCAGGCGCAAGTTCCACCATCGTGATCATCGCCGCTGCCAACGCCTCGGCTGACTGAACGTCGCACAGCAGGCCGGTCGCCCGATGAGTGACGACGTCCCTGCAGCCGGGCACATCGGTAGCGATCAACGGCTTTCCCATTGCTGAACCTTCGAGCAAGACCCGCGGCAGCCCCTCCCGGTACGACGGCAGTACGACACAGTCGGCCGCTGCAATGAACGGCCGGACGTCGCTGGTCGCCCCCAGATACTCGATCAGGCCCTGGTCGACCCACTCGTCGATGCGAGACAACGGCACCGCCTTCATCTCGTTCTCGCCGGCGGACCCGAGGATCTGGAACGTCGTGTGAGGGTGGCTTGTGCGGACGATCCGCGCGGCTTCGACGAACTCCGCAACGCCCTTCGTCCATTGCAGCCGTCCGGCGAAGAGAAAGCGGAACGGTCCTTCACCGGCCTGCTCGGGCTCGCTGACGAGGAACCGCGCAAGGTCGACGCCGGAGCCTGGCAGAAGTGCGACCTGGTCTCGACGCACGATCCTGCGGTCGAGGAACAATCGCAGGTCGTCCCGATTCTGGAAGAAAACCGTGGCTGACCTACGAAACGCGAATCGGTAGAGCTGCGACACGAGGCTGGTCAGCGGCCCCTGCTCAATGAACACTGGGCCAAGCCCGCTGACATTGTTGATGATGCGTACGCCGACGGACTGGGCTGCGATCGAGCCATAGATGTTGGGCTTGATCGTCACGCCAAGAAACGCGCTCGGGCGAAGCTTCGCTAATATCCGGCGGTAGGCAAGCAAGAGCCGCAGGTCCTCAACCGGCGACGTCCCGCTGCTGCGAATCGCGATCGGCACGAACTCCGCACCGAGCCCTCGGAGCGCGGGAGTCCAGTCATCCTCGGGCGCTATAGCCACCACCCGGAGACCCGCCGCGATCAGGTCGCTGATCAGCCGCGAGCGGAAGTTCACCAGATTCCACGACGTGTTGGCCGAGATCGCTATGACCTGAGCAGACGAGCCCGGATCAGGCACCGAGTGATTCATCGTGTCAGGTCCTCATCGTCTCTCCCGATGGTGGGATGGGCGCTCCCTTGACGACGATTTGGATCGTGTTCAACGTGGCATTTGGGCAACAGTGTGCTTGGGGCGCGAGAGAAGCTGCGTTGGAGGAAACTTCCGCCGTGGCGGGGCATCGATTCCATAAAGGCGGCTATTGGCCGCAGCCAACAACCGGGCACAAAAGAAAATGGTCGCAGTGGCCTACGGCCATTTCTCAACTTGGACTGTAAACAGCCACTTACTCAGGGCTGTTGTCCTCGTCCTCGTCCTTGTCCACCAGCACTGTTGCAAGGAGGACCGCGGCGGCAGCGCCGCCGAGGCCAAGCAGAAGCGGCGAGATGCCGAAGCCAGCGGCAACCTCAACGGGCGGCGGCGCGATCGGCGGCGGCGGCTCGGAAACAGCCATTGGCATTGCGTCGGCGACGGGTAGGACGCAGCCCTGCGCCGGACCGGCTTGGCTTGCTGCAGCGGCCGCAGCAACGGAAGCTCCGCACAAAGCGGCACGCGACGCATCCGAACCAAGGGCGCTAAGCGCAACCAAGGGGCTTGATCCGGAGATTGTGCCGCCCCGCTCGAGTGACGCTGCCTGGAGGTCCGTCACCCAAGCAAAAAACGGCCGCAGTCGCTTGCGGCCATCTGTAAGCGTGCGTTGAGCGACGGGTTAGCCGCGCTCGCCGCCCGTCTGCTGCATCGGGTTGGTGCCCGACGGGGTCCAGCGCGATGCCACCTGGCAGCTGCTCACCAACGTGACCTGCTGGCCCGACTGGAACGCTGCCTGATACGGCCAGCACTCCTGACCGGTGCCGGTCTGAAGGCAGAGCTGCCCGTTGGCTGCGCTCCACGCGCCCTGAACCATGTTGCCCGAGGGGCTCATGATGCGAGCTGAGCCGCCCTGGTCGAAGTAGATCGTGTTGACGACACCGTTGGTCTCGACCTGCACGGCCTGGCCGGCGATCTCCGAACCCGGAACCCACTGTGCATAGGCCGCTCCGAGAGGTGCTCCGAGAAGAACCACACCCAGTGTCGCTGCAAACATGCCCTTACGCATAAACCCTCCTGAAATTGCAGCCGGACGCCCAACCGCTCTCGATAATTTTGGCAGACTTCGCGTTAACCGCTTATCTGGAGTTAAGTTGCACCATAATGGCCACAGTGCGCAAGATTCGAATAGCTACTGTGCCAAATCGAGCAGGTCGAAATGCGGAATAGCCACGTCGAACGCGGACCCGTTCTCGTCGACCATGCGATAGCTCCCGCTCATCGCGCCTGACGGCGTGTCCAGCGGGCAACCCGAAACATAGTCGAAGCTGCAGCCAGGAGCGATCAGCGGCATTTCGCCGACGACACCCTCCCCGTCCACTT
>JASLBJ010000261.1 GCA_030146725.1 Sphingomicrobium sp.
GGGGTTGTGGACGCTGCTCCCCGGCCGCGACTTTCTCGTCCGCGGCTACGGCTTGCTCGGGCAGCCGCTGCCCTGGCTTGCAATCTCGCTCAACCCGCCCGCCACGATTGAAACTGCGATGTCCCTGATCCCGCCGCTCGCCGTATTGGCGGCAATGCTGGTCGGCGGCGCCTACCGGCCTGGCTGGCTTGCCGCCGCCGTGCTTGCTGCGACGTTCTCCGCAGTCCTGCTGGGAGCGCTTCAGGTCGGGAGCGCAGGGGAAAGCTCACCCTATTACCTGTACAGTCGCACCAATCACGGCGTTGCCGTCGGGTTCTTCGCCAACAGCAATCACATGGCATCGTTGCTCGTGCTCAGCATCCCGCTGCTGTTCGCGCTGGTTCGGGCAATGCGCGACTCGCCGAAAAATCCGCGCGCATCCTCCGCTGCGATGATCGTTGGCCTGGCCGGACTGCTGGTGCTGATGGTCGGTATCGCGCTCAACGGATCGATTGCCGCGCTGCTGCTTGGGCCGCCGGTGCTCGCGCTCAGCGCGACGATGCTGATGCGCCAGAAGGCCCGCTTGAATGCTCCGCTAACCGCGCTCGGGGTGGTGCTGGTCGTCGCCGGTGCGGCGCTGTTTCTCAGCCCCCTGCAGAGCCAGTTCAAAGGCTCGGGTACGACCTCCGTCGAGTCGCGGCAGGAGATGTGGGTGACGAGCGAGCGCCTGATCAAGGATCAGATGCCGGTCGGGGCAGGGATAGGGGTCTTCCGGGAACTCTACCGGCAATACGAAGACCCCGCTCAGGTCACCCGGACATTCGTCAACCACGCTCATAACGATTATCTCGAAGTGGCCGTCGAAGCGGGCGCCGCGGGCGTGTTGCTGGTTGTCGCGTTCCTCGGATGGTGGGCGCTTCGGGTCCGCTCGGTCTGGCGATCGAACTTCACCGATCGCTACGCGCGGGCCGCCTCGATCGCCTCCGCGTCGCTGCTCGTACACAGCATCGTCGATTATCCGCTGCGCACCGCTGCGCTCAGCGCGATCCTCGCCGCCTGTGTCGCGCTCCTCGCCCGGCCACGAACACGCGACGAGGATGCTCCGGCCGATCTTTGGCCAACGCGTCACGTGAAAGTCTAGCGGCGGTTGGAAGCCGCGTCGGCAAGCTGCCGTCCGATCTCGCCGAGCTTGAATCCAATCCCTTGCTTGAGCAACAATTGTGTCAAGTGAATCATTGCCGTGCCCAACCGTGCTTCGGTCGGCTCCCTAAGCCGCCCCAGTTCGGCATGAGCGGCGTTGGCGAGCATGCGGTTCTTGCGGTCGCGCCCAAGTTCCTCGACCAGTGGCGATCCGCTCGCCGTGCCGAACACTCGTCGGGCGAGCAGCAATGCCTGGGCGGCTGCACGGTGCGCCCCGGCGTCCTGCGAAAACTGGTAAAGCCGCGCGATCTTCGCATCGTCGAAGCGGTCAACAAGCGCCGCAACATCCGATATCCATTTGAGCCTGAACCAGTTGCTCGAGGCGCCGTGGACACAAAGATAAGCGAACAGCGGCTCGGCAGCGAGCGTCGGAAGGGTGCAGCCGGGCAGGACCTGCACGCTCTGCCGGGCGGAGCGAACGTCGATGCCCGGGATCATCTCTGCATTATCCGCAAGCCGGCTGTGCAGCTCGAGAAAGGCTCCGTCGGGCGACTGCCACTGCGATTCCTTGCGGCGGCGATGCCAGGCTTCGATCTCCGTCGTCGGCAGCACCGGGCGATAACCAAGCTCGCCAAGCAGGGCCGCGGCCGGTCCGACTTCCTCGGGAGCGATCAGTATGTCGAGGTCCCAGCTCATCTTGATGAATGGGGAGGGGTAGGCGAGGGCGGCAAGGGTCAGTCCCTTGACGAACATCAGCTCGAGCCTGGCGACGGCAAAGCGCTCCGACAATTGCATGCACGCCGCCGCGGCCTTGAGGTTCTGCGCCGCGATCCTGCCCGCGTCCTGCCGCAGCGCTGAAGCGGCAGGCTCGGGAACCGTGGTCTGGAGACCCGCCAGCGAATGCCATGCCAGCCCCTGCACCCGGTGGCGCCGGACCATGTGCACGAACAGCTCCCAGTCGACCTGCCGACCGAGCGCTTGCACCGCGGACCCGTCACCGCCGGCGTAAGCCCAGCGGCAGCATTCGACCATCAGCCGAAATTCAGTAGCGGCAGTGGCGGTTTGCCAGTAGTTCAGTGGCTTGGCTCCGGGCGGTTCAAAGGCTGCGTCTAGCCGATATTCTCTTGCTTGCATCGGATTGCGACGATTGAAGTGGATGCGCATCTTGCGGAGGGAGCGGTGATCGCGCGCTGGACTCGTCTGAGCCCGAGCCGCCGATTGCTGCTGCTCGAGGCCGTGGCCGGGCTGGTCGTGGCTTCCACAGCCGTTCGGCTGCTCGCGTTCAAGCGCGCCGTCCGGATCGGATCGATTCCGATACTCGGCGATGCGATTTCCGACACGTCGCTGGTCGAGGATGTCCGCTGGGCAGTCGAGGCGGCCGCCAGGCGCGTGCCGTGGCGCGCCGTCTGCATCCAGCAGGGCATTGCCCTGCAGCGCATGCTGCGCCGCCGCGGGGTCGATGCGCGGCTGCACTATGGCGTCGGTCACGGCGAAGGCGGCAAGTTGCAGGCCCATGTGTGGGTCGCAGCCGGCGACCGCATCGTGATCGGGGGCGAGCAGGCGCCGCAGTATCGCCGGCTCGCAAGCTACCCCTGAGCGGCGCCGTGACGACCACCCTGGACTATGTCGCCTTCGGCCTGCGGATCAGCAGCGACATCGCGCTGCCCGAACTGTTCGGAGCGGGCGCTGCGGGCGCGGCGGACGTCAGCATCCGGCTCGGCAGCATCGACGGGACCGACGAACCCGGACTGCACACGAGCGAGCACGGCACCCTGCTGGTGATCGACGATGTCGCATCCTACTGGGTCACCGGAGGCAGCGAGATCGTCGCCGAGCCGATCGCCGGCGTGCCCGACGCCAATGTCCGGCTGTATCTGCTCGGTTCGGCGATGGGCGTGCTGCTTCACCAGCGCGGCCTGCTGCCGCTTCACGCCAATTCCGTCGCCGTCGGCGGCGGGGCGGTGGCCTTCATGGGACCCTCGGGAGCGGGCAAGTCGACGCTTGCCGCCTGGTTCCACGACCACGGCTTCGGGATCGTTGCCGACGACGTCAGCGTCGTTACGTTCAATGAGGCCGACCGGCCGCTGGTGCACCCGGGCATTCCGCGGCTGCGGCTGTGGCGGGAAGCGCTCGAGGCGAGCGGGCGGATCGTGGACGAGCATCCCTTGTCCTGGCGCGGCGACGACAGCTACCAGAAATACGACGTGTCCATCCTCGGCCAGGGCGCATGCCGCGAGGCTCGGCCGCTGACTGCGCTCTACCTGCTGGCCCAAGGGGAGACCTTCGCCATCGAGCGGATCGAGGGCGTCGAGGCGACCGACGCCATTTTCGCGAATACCTATCGCGGCGGCTATGTCCCGCTTGCCAACGGCACGCGCAACCACTGGATGGCAAGCCTGCAGCTCGTTCGAACCGTGCCCGTGTTCCGCGTGACCCGGCGCTGGGGACTGGCGCTGCTCGACGAGGAATGCGGGCAGATCCGCGCTCATGCCGAGCAGGTCGGCAATGCCGCCGCCGACAGCGGGCACGCGCCATGAGCGAGGATGCCCTGCTGCCCTCCGCGGACGATACCCGGCCGTGCGTCGGCTGCGGCATGTGCTGCAACGGGACGCTGTACAGCCGTGCCAAGGTTGCGCCCGGCGAGGGCCCGCGGATTGCCGCGCATGGCTTGCAGCTGGTCGAGCGGAACGAGCGCCTGTTCTTCAGCCTGCCGTGCATCAAGGAAGATTGCGGGCGCTGCACGATCTACGAGACCCGCTT
>JASLBJ010000269.1 GCA_030146725.1 Sphingomicrobium sp.
CCTCCAGCTCAAGAATTTTCTCATTACCGAGGCGGTGCGCGGCGAGGGCGGCCACCTGCTGCACCCGGAGACCGGCCACCGCTTCATGGCCGACTACGATCCGGAGCGGCTTGAACTCGCCCCGCGCGATGTCGTGGCGCGGGCGATCGATCATGAAATCAAGCGGCTCGGGCTCGACTTTGTGCATCTCGACATCTCGCACCGCGAGCCCGAGTTCGTTCGCGGTCACTTTCCGAACATTTACGAGAAACTGATCGGGCTCGGCATCGACATCACGCGCGAGCCGATCCCCGTAGTCCCGGCACAGCATTACACCTGCGGCGGGGTGATGGTCGATCTTGCCGGGCGGACCGATGCGCCGGGGCTCTATGCGGCGGGCGAAGTCACCGAATCGGGACTCCACGGGGCCAACCGGCTGGCGTCGAACAGCCTGCTCGAATGCCTGGTGTTCGGAGAGGCCGCGGCCCGCGACATCGTTGCCCGGTGGGACAAACTGGACTCGCCGCCGGCGATCCGTGCGTGGGACGAGAGCCGCGTCACCCACAGCGACGAGGAAGTCGTGATCCAGCAGATCTGGGGCGAGATCCGCCGTTTCATGTGGAATTTCGTCGGCATCGTCCGCACCACCAAGCGGCTCGAGCGGGCGCAACGGCGGATCAGCATGCTGCGCCAGGAAGTCACCGACTATTATCGCCACTTTCGCGTCACTCCCGACCTTATCGAGTTGCGCAACCTGGTCGAAGTGGCCGACCTCATCGTCCGCTCGGCACTTGCCCGCCATGAGAGCCGCGGGCTGCACTTCACCCTCGACTATCCCGAGATGGACCCAGCGGCGAAGGATACCGTTCTGGTCCCATGAGCAATGCGCTGGCCTGCTCGAGCTGCCCCGTACGCGACCGCGCGGCCTGCTCGTCGCTGAGCGAGGAGGAGCGCGACGAGCTGGCGCGGATCGGGCGCACCGTCGTGCTGGAGCGCGGCCAGACCCTGTTCTCGAGCGGCGACGACGCGCAGGGCTGCGCGACGCTGATCACGGGAGCGCTCAAGATCAGCAGCTTCGATGCCGACGGTACCGAGCGCATTCTCAGCCTCGTGCATCCGGCCGGCTTTGTCGGCGAGATGTTCGCAGCCGTCGCGCGTCACGACGTGATCGCGCTGACCGACAGCCGCTTGTGCATGTTCGGCGGCGAGGCTTATGCCCGGGCAGTCGAGCGCTTTCCGGCGCTCGGGCGGGCACTGCTGCGGCGGTCGGCCGAGGACCTGTTCGAAAGCCGCGCGCTGCTCGACCTGCTCGGGCGGCGCACTGCGGGGCAAAAGGTGGCAGGGTTCCTGCTGTCGATGGCGCGGGCCGCGAGCAGCTCGCCCTGCCACGGCGCCACCCGCTTCGAGCTGCCGCTGACCCGCGGCGAGATGGCCGGGCTGCTCGGGATCACGATCGAGACGGTCAGCCGCCAGCTGTCCCGGCTCGAGCAGGACGGGGTGGTCGAACGCGAAGGGCGCCGCGGGCTCCGGATCGCGAAGCCCGCGGCGCTCGAGGCGCTTGCGGCCTAGTGCCGATGTTCAGACGAGGGCCGCGATCGTCACCACCGCGAGGCCCCAGCACAGGATCAGCACCGGCAGCATCAGCACCAGCACTACGGTCTCCTTGCCGCTGGCGTGGCCGGTTTCGGTCTCGAGGCCCCGTTCCAGGAACTCGGCCCAGCCTGGCGCGCGCGTACGGCGCTCGTCTGGACCGATCAGCGTCCACAGCGCCGGGACTGCGCAAAAAGCGGCGATGAATATCGCGAACACCGCGACCGGGATCACCATCTCCTGGTGGCGGAACCCCACCGCCATCACGCCGATGTAGGCGAGGAACAGGCCGAAGGTCGCGAGGTGAAGGGCTGGCGGAAGGCCGAAGCTGCGGTCCTCGCAGGCGCGCTGGGCCGGGATGGCCTGAGCCGGCAAAGTGGGAGCGGCGACGATCTCGCGGGTTGCGAGCAGTTGAACTTTGTCGAGACGGGCAACCATGGCGTGAACTCCTTTGCTGGAGTCCTCGTATCCCCGCCGCCGGGCCGTGACTTTGACGGGCGTCAAACTCGGGTTGCGAGCCTTGCGGCTGGCATCGCTGCCACCCTATCGCTAAACCGCGCCGCTTATGGCCGAGCCCCAGCCCCACCTCTACCTGGTCGACGGGTCGAGCTATATCTTCCGCGCCTATCATCGGCTGCCGCCGCTGACCAATCGCCACGGCCAGCCGGCGGGGGCGGTCTATGGCTATACGGCGATGCTGTGGAAGCTCGCCGACGGGCTCGAGAAAGCGGATGGGCCGACGCATATGGCGGTCATTCTCGATGCGTCGGAATCGACGTTCCGCAACGCGATGTACGACCAGTACAAGGCGCACCGGCCGCCGCCGCCCGCCGACCTCGTCCCGCAATTTCCGCTGATCCGCACCGCGACGCGGGCATTCTCGATCCCGTGCATCGAGGAGCAGGGGCTCGAGGCCGACGATATCATCGCCTGCTACGTCAAGGCGGCGCTGGCGCGGGGCTGGAAGGTGACGATCGTCAGCTCCGACAAGGACCTGATGCAGCTGATCGAGCCGGGCATCGACATGCTCGACACGATGAACGACCGGCGGATCGACCGGGATTATGTGATCGAGAAGTTCGGGGTTCCGCCCGAGCAGCTTGGCGACGTACTCGCGCTGATGGGCGACAGCGTCGACAATGTGCCGGGCGTTCCGGGGATCGGGCCGAAGAC
>JASLBJ010000318.1 GCA_030146725.1 Sphingomicrobium sp.
GGTCGGGGTGCACACGCCGTCTTCGGTGGCCGCAAAGTCGTAGGCGCAGATGCCGCAGTTGAGCACGTCGGCGGCACGGTCGATGGCCAGGATCTCGGCCTCGTCGAGCTCCTCGAGCACGTAGCGCATGCACAGCACGACGACCTGGTGGCAGACGATCAGCACGCGCTTGTCGCAATAATGGAGGTTGATGGTGTTCATCATCGAGCGCAGGCGGAGGATGACGTCGGCCCAGCTCTCGCCGCCCGGGGGCCGATGGTAGAACTTGCCGAGGCTTGCGCGGTGGGCGGCTTCCTCCGGATATTTGTTGCGAATTCCGAGCGTGGTCAGGCGGTCGAACACGCCGAACTCGCGCTCGCGCAGCCGCTCGTCGACGATCGTCCGCGCGGGGCCGCCGGTCAGCGCGCCGGCCTTGCAGATCGCAAGTGCGGTCTGGCGCGCGCGGATGTAGGGCGAGGACAGGATCAGCTCGGGGCGTTCGCCGGGTGGAAGCGAGGCGAACCAGCGGCCGGCAGCCTCGGCCTGGCGGAAGCCGAGTTCGGACAAGGGCACGTCGACGTCGCGGGTGTCGATCGCGATCTCATGCGCGCCGGCACGGTCGGCGGCGTCGCGCGCGACATTGCCCTGGCTTTGGCCGTGCCGCACGAGCCACAAACGCTGGGGCCAGTTCTGGGGAATCCTGTGTCTCCTTCATGAGCGAGAAAGCATGACCATGGCCTAAGGTCCAGCGGAGGCGCAGATGCGTGCATTGTTGCTTGTCGGGGCGGCCCTGCTGAACGTCGTTCCAGCGGCGAGCGCGCAGCAGCCCGCCGGAGGCCGGGGGCCGGCGGCGCCGGCCCGAATGGCGGTACCGGTCGGCGCCACGGTCGAGACTTCGGGCCGGCTGACGGTGGTGACGGCGCCGGACTCCCCTGCTCCGCCGCGGGCTCCTTCAGGGTCGGGCAGCCGGTTGAGCGTCTATGCCGAGATTGCGGGCGTCAGCAACGAAGAGGCGGCGAAGCGAATGGCGGAGCAGCAGCGGGTGCGGCCCGAGTTCGAGCGGCTGATGCGTGACTTGCGCAGCACGGAGCGGGGAAATTACACTGACGCCGAGCTCGTCCACCGGCCGGACTGGGCCTATCTGATCTACTTCAAGCGGGCGCCCGCGGCGACGCTTGCGCGCTACACGAAGAACCCGCGGTTCAAGGCGCTCGGCGCGAAATATACCAATGCCGAGCTCGAGCGGCTGACCCGGCCATGGATCGAGCGGCTCAATGCCGAGCGGCTGACCACCGGCTACGGAATGAACGCACGCCGGGGTACCGCCGACGTCGACATGGTCGTCAGTGCCGAGGAATTCGAGGCCATCGCGCGGGCCAAGGGGTGGGGCACGCCGCCGGACACGCTCAACCTCAAGTTCGCCACCGCGCCGGTGGGTGTGGCGGTCGACCCGGCCGTGGCGCCGGGTATCCGCATTTTTGCACAGGGCGACCGCAACCTCGGCGCGACCAACCAGGCGGCGCTTGGCGGGCGTATCGTGTTGCGCGACGGGTGCTTTTTCGTCGTCGGGTACCAGGGCAAGGAGCAACTGGCCTATTTCGCGCGCGAGGTCGGGCTTGGCGTCGATCAACAGGGCTATCTGGCGCTGCGCACCCGTGACCGCGAGCCGCGGCACCTCGGGCGCATCGGCGAGATGTTCACCTGGGGCGGTCCGATCGGCATCGACGAAGGCGCGCCGATGGTTGCGGAGCTGCGGGCGCGGTGCGGCAAGGCGCCGCTGATGCATGTCGGCGTTCCCGACAGCAGTGCGATGTTCAACGCGCGCTACGGCCTGCCGCGGGTCAATCCACCGCCACCCGGCAATTAAGCGTCAGGCGACCTTGCGGAAAGTTTCGCTGTGGTCGGCGAAGTCGCTCAGCGCCGAATCGAGCGAGCGGAGCAGCAGGCCGCGCTTGCTGCTGAGGCTGGTGTCGGCGGTCTCGGCAGCCTCGTCGACGCGGACGCGATGGCGCGGGATGCGCGCCATGTCGGCAACTTCGCAGGCAAGCTCGTGCCAGCTGATCGCGCCCTGGTTGGTGAGGTGCCAGATGCCCTTTTCCTCGTCGAGCATGAGGTCGAGCGTGGCATGCACCAGGTCGGGAACATAGGTCGGCGAGACGATGGTCCTGGCGGACGCGACGACGTCCTCGCCGCGCTGGAGGCGTTGCACCGTGTCGTGGAGAAAGTTGTACTGGTCCCACGGGCCGAAGAACGCGCTGGTGCGGACGATCAGCGCGTCGGCGCCAAGGGCCGCGATCCGCTCCTCGGCCTCGGCCTTGCTTCGTCCATATTCATTGGCCGGAGCAATTGCGTCGCGCTCGACATAGGAGCGGCCGAGCTTGCCGTCGAACACCAGGTCGGACGAGAAAGTGACGAACGGGATGCCCGCGAGCTTGCACGCGCGGGCGAGCATCTCGGGGCCAGTGGCGTTGATGCGAAAGCACTCGTCGCTCAGAGTCTCGGCCTCGGCGACGCGGACGAAGCCGGCGGTGTTGATGATCGCCCATGGGCGGTGGCGCTGGATCGCGGCGGCGATCGCCGCCTCGTCGGTGATGTCGAGGTCGGCGCGGCTGGTCAGCACATGGGCAAGGCCGCGATGCGCACAGATGCGCGAGAATGCGCGGCCCAGCGTACCGGTTGCGCCGGTGATCAGCACCGGGCGGGCAGCGGACGTGTTGCTGGGCAAGGTCTCGAACCTCCGTCGCGTGTTGCAGCGGCCTGGCCGCCGCCACCAGCCAGGCAGATCGAGCAGCGGATGCTCGAACGGCTCGCCCCGGCCGAGCGTTGCGGCGGCCTTGGCGACGAGCGTCGGGCGCGGCTTGCTCGAGCGCGTGTCGAAGGCGCCGACGTCGTAGATGCCGTCGTGGCGGGTCAGCAGCGAGCGCCAGTCGACCGCCCCGAACATCGACCACAGGGTGACCGCGCGGATATCGGCGCCGGCGCGGCGCTCCTTGAGGACCGCCTGCCAGACATCGTTGAACCAGCGGACCTGTTCCTCGCGGGTGCAGCCGTGGTGGACTTCGGTGACGGCGATCGGGATGTTGTAGCGTTCCCACGCTTCGCGCAGGCGCTTGCCCGGGCCGACCTGGCCGGCGAGGCCCGACACGCGGACCGCCTCGACATCGGCATATTGATCGCGGCCGTTGGAACCGGGTTCGATGCCCGGGTAGAGCTCGACGCGCTCGTCGAGGTAGCGCTCGCTGGTCAGATAATGGTTGATGCCGATGATGTCGGGCGTGCCCGCACCGCCGGCGAGATCGTCGAGCGCGTGGGCGGAGACGGCGCTTCTCACCAAAGCGTCGTGGAAGACATGGCCGGGTGTCACCCGCCCCGCGAGCAGGTCGAGGCTGAGCCAGCGGCGCTGGTTCTCATGGCTCGCCTGATAGGCCATGCGGTCGGTCGAGAAGGTCTTGCCGAGATCCTCGGTCACCAGCAGCTTCGCGTTCGGAATGATGGTCCGGATGGCGTTCATCGCCAGCAGCGTGCCGTGGCATTCGTTGACAAGTCCGCGGAACATCGCGCCGAGATCGCGCTCGTGCGGGTACCAGTGACCATAGAGGCAGGAGAAACGCGCGGTGGTCAGCGGTTCGTTGACCGGGGTCCAGGTTTCGATCCACGGATAGCGCTTCGCGACCGTGGCGGCGTAGTCGGCCAGCATCGGCGCAAACCTGTCGTCGAGCATGCTTGCGTAGCGCGGGCCCGAGCCATGGTGAACGAGCCCGCCGATGACTTCGATGCCAAGCTCGCGCAGCCGCTCGAGGCGTTTGTCGTGCCACGAGAAATCGAGTTCATTGGGGGACTCGGGCGCGATCGATTCCCACACGATCGGGTAGCGCACGGCCTTGATGCCGAGCTTCGCCATCTCGTCGAGATCGCTCATCCGGGCCGCGTGGCCGGTATCGATCACCTGGTTGCGGAATTCGTCGCCGACCCGAACCACCGTGCACTCGACGCCGCCCCACAGTTCGAGGGGGGCGCCGATGCCGTTCACAGTCATGCAGCGGCGGCCGCAGTCGCCTGCGGTTTCCTGGTCCGGCGCTCGTCGAGGCGCCGGAAGGTCGCCAGCGCCTGGCCGACGATCTGGTCCATATTATAATAGCGATAGGTTGCGAGCCGGCCGACGAAGGTCACGCCTTCGGTGGCGTCGGCAAGCGCCTCGTAACGCTTGAACAGCTCCTGGTTCTCAGGGCGAGGGATCGGATAGTAAGGATCGCCCTCGGCCGCGGGATATTCGTAGGTGATCGTCGTTCGGTCGCTCTCCTGACCGGTCAGGTGCTTATACTCGCTGATGCGGGTGTAGGGCACGTCTTCGGCCGGGTAATTGACCGTTCCGACCGACTGGAACTGCGCTTGGTCATGCGTCTGGTGGTCGAAGCGCAGGCTGCGGTAGGGCAGCTTGCCGAAGCGGAAATCGAAATATTCGTCGACCGGGCCGGTAAAGATCAGATGGTCGAACTCGACTTCATCGCGGACGTCGCGATAGTCGGTTCCGAGCCGCCGCTCGATCAGCGGGTTGGCCAGGATGTTCTCGAACATCGCGGTGTAACCGTTCTTCGGCATCGCCTGGAACGTGTCGGCGAAATAGCGGTCGTCGGTGTTGGTGCGAGTCGGGATGCGCGCGGTCACCGAGCGATCGAGATCGCTTGGATCGAGGCCCCACTGCTTGCGGGTATAACCGCGGAAAAACAGCTCGTAGAGTTCGCGACCGACGGCGTTGACGACGACATCTTCGGACGTGGTGATCGTCTCGACCGGCTCGGCACGCGCGGCGAGAAAGCTGGCCGCATCGTCGTCGGTTTCGAGCCCGGCATCGAACAGCAGGTTGAGCGTGGTCCGGTTGATCGGGATCGGCACGAGTTGGCCACGGACCTGCGCGAGGACGCGATGTTCGTACGGGCGCCACTCGGTGAACCGTGAGAGATAATCGAACACCTGCTCGCTGTTGGTGTGAAAGATGTGCGGGCCGTACTTGTGGTACAGGATTCCGGCTGCGTCGAGCTCGTCATAGGCGTTGCCGCCGATATGTGTCCGACGGTCGATCAGCAGGATGCTTGCGCCATGCTCGGCGGCGAGGCGCTCGGCAAGAACGGAGCCGGCGAAACCGGCTCCGACGATCAGATAGTCATAGCGCTTGCCCGCGCGATCCTGCCCGCTCATTCGGCAGCAACCAGCATCGCCGGAGTGCGTGCGGCGGTGCTCGCTCCGAGCGCGTCGCGGATCAGGCCCGACATCCGCGCCTGGGTCGTATCCCAGCTGCTCGAGGAGAGCAGGAGGTCGGCCTCCGACAGCCAGCCGCCGCTCGGATTGCGGGACAGTTCGAGCGCTTTGTCGCACGCCGCGACGAACGCCTCCGCACCTTGCGCAATTCCGACGCCTTGGAGATGGCCGTAGTGGCGAACGACGTCCTTGACCGGGGTCGAGACCACCGGCTTGCCGCCGGCGAGATATTCAGGCGTCTTGGTCGGCGAGATGAACTGCGTCGAATCGTTCATTGCGAACGGCATCAGCGCGACGTCCCAACCGCTCAGATAGGCGGGGAGCTGGTCGTAGGTCTTG
>JASLBJ010000004.1 GCA_030146725.1 Sphingomicrobium sp.
GACCTCAGCAGAACCGATGCTGCTCGATCCACAGAAGGCCGGTAAACTGCGCGTGGTCGGAGCTTACTACGACCTCGACACGGGCGTGGTCGACTTCTTCGACGAGCGTTGATCTTCCCACCTACCGCCTGCGGCCATCACTGTCAGTGTCAAGCTCGCGAGTGGCCTGTTGAGACCGTATTAGTGCGGTGCCGCGCGGCAGTGCCTGAAGAAGCTGGTCATCAATTCCTGGATGCAACTGAGACGGCCGAGCAGGTCATCATGGTCCGAACGAGTACATCGCCGACCTGCGCTGATGTCGCGGGTAGATGAGATCATCGACCAGTCGCTCCATCGCGATCAGTCGGGGGCGACCGCCGCAGTGGTGCCGCGCTACTTTGTCGCCATTTCCCAATCTGCAACGCTGTAGCCGCGCTCTTGAAGGCACCCACTGATCACCTTCTTGATTGCTGCTTCCTTCTTTGCGCGTTTCATCTTGGACATGCCCCACGCGCCACCGATCACCGCAAAGGGGATCAAAACGACAGTGGCCGAGGCCACCGCAAACGCGCCCATGCTGGGGCCGATTGCGGCCACCGTTCCTGCGCCCAACGCCGCGGTGGTTGCTCCGGCTGCGGCCCCGGCGCCAAGCGAGCCAGAGCGGCCCTCCTGGTTGAGCTTGCCCGCGACCATCAACTGGGTGCAGGTGGCGTAGGCTTGGTCAAACCCCGCGGCTTCTGCGGTCGCTATGCCGAGTTTCGGCGTGAACTCACGCGGGCGCGACGAACAACCCTGAACAAGCAGGCCGGCACAAGCCGTTACGACCAACAGATTACGACGCATGATACTCTCCCCAGTTTGCCCCGCGCTATTGGTCAGGAGCCGAAAGGCAAAGTCAAGCCTTTGAGAATTGTGCTTTTATGCAGACTTCGCTCGCGGTCCGCGAGCAGGGACGCAATCGCTGCAACGATCAGCCGTTCGAGTTCGTCCGCCTTGGTGCGATAGCGGCGTGCGCCATGACTCTTGCCCCACTCTGAATGATTGGAAATGTATTAGCGCATCACGTCGGCGTAACGGTGATCGCGGAACACTCCCGTCCTTCGTCCGTCGCTATCGTACATCAGGTCACGCAGGAGATCTGACTTGTACTTGTCGCTGACCAATGAAAAATGCCCGCAATGGGTCCAGAGCGCACAGCCGGCCAAGCCGCACCATCGTTTCCCAAGACGGAGACAGTTTCGCTGGAGACTGGCTGGCGCATCATCACCGAAACGTTCGGAGTGTGAGCACATTTGGCGGGCCATTGCAGATGTCCGGTCTCGTGGGGCACAGGTTAAGCTTTGCCGCTAGGCGGCGGGGCGACGTAGCGATCGAACTCGGGTGTTAGGGTCTGCCGCTCTGGGGCGGCTCTGGGGCGCCGCGTCGTGCATCTGCATCAATGACGTCATGAGGGCGTGGTCGTCGCTCGAGCAGACTCCGAGCACCAGCGCTTCGTCGCAATCTTCCGCCGCTAGATACGCGTGGCCCATATTCGAATCGATGTAGATCGCTTCGCCGGTCTTGAGCGCGACCGGATCGTAGAATTCGCTGTGGACCACGATCGTGCCTTCGAGGACATGGATATACTCCTCGCCGGGGTGCGAGACGAGGTCGCCGAACTCGCTCAGCGACTTGGCCCGGATTCGCGTCAGGATCGGCACCATCCGCTTCCGCCTCAAGTCCGTACACAGATAATAATAGTCGTAGTTCGGGGTTTCCACGCGGACCGCGTCGGCGATCCGGCCGATACTCCGGCGCCCGGTCACGCCGGTCTCGCTCACCGAATCCGTTGTCGTGAAGAGATCGGCAATCCGGATGTCGAGCTTCTCACTCAACTGAACCAGCTTGTCGTAGGTCAATGTCAGACGGTCGTGCTCGACCTTGGACAGCGTCGACACGGGGATCTCGGTGCGTTCGCTCATCTCGCGGAGGGTCCAGCCCTTCATCGCACGAAGGTTGCGCAGGACCGCGCCCAGGGTCGGCTGATCGCCAGTGCGCTTGTGATCGATGCTCATTGACAATTATCCGCCCGGGTCCATTATGTCCTGATTAGGACGCATTGTCCTGCTGCTATAAATCAAAACAGAGACTAGCAGCAAATGGGCGGACGAACAGGGGAGCTCGGCAGTGATGCGCAAAGCACTTGCATTCATGGCACTCGTCACTGCCACGCTGGCTCTGCCGCTTTCGGCACAATCGACGAGGCCGCTCAGCCCGGCAACATCGGAGCCGATGTCGGCCGCCGAGGCTGTCCAGGGGAACGTTCGGACCGTGCCCGGACAGGTACAGGGCGCCCCGCTGACCGCAACCGACCTCAATGCCTGGCTCGACGGCTTCCTGCCCTACTCGCTGGGGCGCGGTGACATCCCCGGTGCGGTCGTCGTCGTGGTCAGGGACGGACAAATTGTTGCCCAACGCGGCTACGGGTTCGCCGACGTAGCCAAGCGCACGCCCGTCGATCCCCGCACGACGTTGTTCCGGCCGGGGTCGATCTCGAAGCTGTTCACCTGGACCGCGGTCATGCAGCAAGTCGAGCGCGGCAAGCTCGACCTCGACGCGGACGTCAATCAGTACCTCGACTTCAAGATTCCTGCTTACGACGGCAAGCCCGTCACGCTGCGCCAGATCATGACCCACACGGCCGGCTTCGAGGAGCAGGTCAAGGACATCATCACGACCGGCGAGAAAGAAGCCGTTTCATACGAGCGGTTGCTCAAGCGCTGGGTGCCAAAGCGCGTCTATGCTCCGGGCACGACGCCGGCCTATTCCAACTATGCGACGTCGCTTGCCGGTTACATCGTCCAGCGCGTCTCAGGCCAGCCGTTCGACCAGTATATCGAGCGGAACATCTTCGCGCCGCTCAGCATGACTCGTGCAAGCATGCGCCAGCCGCTGCCGGCGCATCTGCAGCCGTTGATGTCAAAGGGCTATTCACCGGGCGACGACAAGCCGGTCGGCTTCGAGTTCGTCGGCCCTGCCCCCGCCGGAAGCCTGTCGGCGACGGGCGAAGACATGGGACGCTTCATGATTGCGCATCTGCAAGGTGGGCGTGGTCTCCTGCAGCCGCGTACCGCCCAGCTGATGCACACGCGCGCAAATCAGCCGATCCCAGGCCTGAACGGCATGACGCTCGGCTTTTACGAGCACAACATCAATGGACGCCGGGTCATCGCGCACGGCGGCGACACCAACGCTTTCCACAGCGACCTCCATCTGTTCCTGGATGAGGGCACGGGCCTGTACGTTTCGTTCAACAGCCGCGGCAAGGACGGCGCCACGACCTCGCTTCGGCAGGCGATCTTCGAACAGTTCGCGGACCGCTACTTCCCTGCACCTCGCGCTCAGCAGGCGGCTGTCGACCCGCAGACCGCGCGCAGGAATGCTGAATTGCTTGTCGGCACCTGGGGCAGCTCGCGACGGGCTTTTTCCAACTTCGTGTCGATCGCCGACCTGCTCGGGCAGACGCGGATCAGCGTTGGGGAAGACGGAAGACTGATTGCGCCGGTCGCCGACGTTCTCGGCCTGCGCCCGTTCAAGTGGGAAGCCGCCGGCCCGATGCTGTGGCGCGATTCCCAGGGTCACGAAATGCTCGGCGCGAAAGTGGTCAACGGTAAGGCGGTGCAACTCAGCCTCAACGCTATTGCGCCGATCATGGTGATGTTGCCGGTCCCCTGGTACCTCAACTCGGCCTGGCTGCTGCCGTTGCTGTACGCCAGCCTGGCCGTCCTGGCGCTGACGCTGATCTTCTGGCCCACTCGGGCAATCGTTCGCCGTCGGTTC
>JASLBJ010000051.1 GCA_030146725.1 Sphingomicrobium sp.
CGACGTCGGCGTCGGTCATGATGACGATCTTGTGGTAGCGCAGCTTGGAAAGGTCGAACTCCTCCCGGCCGATGCCGGTGCCCAGCGCCTGGATCATGGTGCCGATCTCGCGGCTCGACAGCATCCGGTCGAAGCGGGCCCGCTCGACGTTGAGCAGCTTCCCCCGAAGCGGCAGGATCGCCTGGTTGTGGCGGTTGCGGCCCTGCTTGGCCGAGCCACCGGCGCTGTCGCCTTCGACCAGGAACAGCTCGGACAGCGCCGGGTCGCGCTCTTGGCAATCGGCGAGCTTGCCGGGCAGCGAGGCGATGTCCATGACGCCCTTGCGCCGGGTCAGCTCGCGCGCCTTCTTGGCGGCTTCGCGCGCGGCGGCGGCGTCGATCACCTTCTGGATGATGGCGCGGGCGTTGGCCGGATTTTCCTCCAGCCATTCGCTCATCTTGTCGCTCATCAGGCTTTCCAGCGGCTGGCGAACTTCCGAGCTGACCAGTTTGTCCTTGGTCTGGCTCGAAAACTTGGGGTCGGGCAGCTTGACCGAGACGATCGCGGTCAGGCCTTCGCGCATGTCGTCGCCGGTGAGCGTCACCTTTTCCTTCTTCAGCATGCCGGATTTCTCGGCATAGTTGTTGATGGTGCGGGTCAGCGCGGCGCGAAATGCGGCCATGTGGGTGCCGCCGTCGCGCTGCGGGATGTTGTTGGTGAACGGCAGGACGTTTTCGTAATAGCTGTCGTTCCACTCGAGCGCGACGTCGATGCCGATGCCGTCGCGCACCGCCGAAATCGCGATCGGTTCGGGGAACAAGGCGGTCTTGGCGCGGTCGAGATATTTGACGAACGCGCCGATCCCGCCCTCGTAATAGAGCTCGCGTTCGACGCGCTCCTCGTGACGCGCGTCGGCGAGGACCAGGCGGACGCCCGAGTTGAGGAAGGCGAGTTCGCGGAAGCGGTGCTCGAGCTTGTCGAAGTCGAACTCGACGATCTTGAACGTCGCCGGGCTTGGGAGGAAGGTCACGCGGGTGCCCTTCTTGCCCTCGGGCGCAGGGCCGACGACCTTGAGCGGAGCGACCGCATCGCCGAACGCAAAGCGCATGAAATGCTCCTCGCCGTCGCGCCAGATGGTCAGGTCGAGGAACTCGCTGAGCGCGTTGACGACGCTGACGCCGACGCCGTGGAGGCCGCCCGAGACCTTGTAGGCGTTGTCGTCCGACGTGTTCTCGAACTTACCGCCGGCATGGAGCTGGGTCATGATCACCTCGGCGGCGCTGACGCCTTCCTCGGCGTGAATTCCGGTCGGAATGCCGCGGCCATTGTCCTCGACCGTGACCGAGCCGTCGGGGTTCAACTGGATGAGGATCCGGTCGCAATGGCCGGCGAGCGCTTCGTCGATGGCATTGTCGGACACCTCGAACACCATGTGGTGGAGGCCGGAGCCGTCGTCGGTGTCGCCGATGTACATGCCGGGGCGCTTGCGCACCGCGTCGAGGCCCTTGAGCACCTTGATGCTGTCGGCGCCGTAGCTGTTCTGATTGGGGTCTTCTACCATGGCCTGAGCTATAGCGGCTGCACACTCGAAGTCACGCACGCGTGCGCGTGAGCGCGCGTGAGTCGAAGGTTGGCGCGAGGCGGTCGAAACCGCCTCGCTACGTGATTGAACCTAGCCGCGAGCCTGGGCCGGACGGCCACCGCCGGGACGGCGACGCGGGCCGCCGGGACGACCCTGCGGACGCGCGCCCTCGGGCCGGTGTGCCGGGTTGGCGACGACCCGAACGGCGCGCTGCGGCGGGCGCTGCTGGCCGTTGCCACGCGGGCGGTCGTCGGCCTGGGGCATGTCGCTGCGCGGGTCGTTGCGCGGCATCACGTCCCAGCGCGGATCGCTGTCCCGGCCGCGACCACGGTTGAGCTTCTGGTTGGGATTGCCGCGCGGCCCACGCTGCTGCTGCTGCTCGCGCGGACCGGGAGCCGGCTTGAGCGCCTTGAACGCCTGCACTGCAGCAACGAAACCTTCCGGAAGCGGCGCAACCGGCAGCTTCTGGCGGGTGGTGCGCTCGATATCCTTGAGATTGCCGCGCTCCTCGGGATCGCAGAATGCAATCGCGATGCCGTCGGCGCCGGCGCGCGCGGTGCGGCCGATGCGATGGACATATTGCTCGGGAACGTCGGGCAGGTCGAAGTTGACGACATGGCTGACGCCCGGAATGTCGATCCCGCGCGCTGCGATGTCGGTCGCGATCAGCACCTTGATCTCGCCCGACTTGAACGAGGCGATCGCCTTTTCACGCTGCGGCTGGCTCTTGTTGCCGTGGATTGCATTGGCGTTGATCCCCGCCGCGGTGAGCAGGCGGACGATCTTGTCGGCGCCATGCTTGGTGCGGCTGAAGACCAATGCGCGCTCGATCGGATGCGACTTCAGGTAAAGCGTGAGCAACGCGGTCTTTTCGGGCTGGTTGACCATCGTTACGCTCTGCACGATCCGGTCGACCGTGGTCGCGGTCGGAGTGACCGAGACTTCGGCCGGGTTGGTCAGATACTTGTCTGCCAGTTCCTTGATCGCCTTCGGCATGGTCGCCGAAAAGAACAGGGTCTGGCGCTTGGCCGGGACCAGGCTGACGATGCGCTTGAGCGCATGGATGAAGCCAAGGTCGAGCATCTGGTCGGCCTCGTCGAGGACGAGAATTTCGAGCTCGCGAAGGGTCAAGGCGCGCTGGTCGATGAGGTCGAGCAGGCGTCCGGGCGTTGCGACAAGGACGTCGAGACCGCGCGCCACGGTGCGCACGCTCTTCTGGTTCGAGACGCCGCCGAAGATGACGCCGACCGACAGGCGCATGTTCTTGCCGTAGGATTCGGCGCTGGCGGCGATCTGCGAGGCGAGCTCACGTGTCGGCGCAAGCACCAGCATCCGGATC
>JASLBJ010000153.1 GCA_030146725.1 Sphingomicrobium sp.
GACGCGGTTACCACCAGCCAGTCCGAAGCCGACGAGAAGCGCGGGCGCGAGCTGCGCAAGGCGGACGAGCGGAGAGCGCGTGAGGAGCGCGAGGCGGCGAAGAAGGCACGGCGGGCGGAAGGCCGCTAGCGGCCCCGTGCGTTATTTTCTCGATACCGAGTTCAACGGCTGGGGCGGGGCTTTGCTGAGCCTCGCGCTGGTGCCCGACGACGGCGAGGAGTTCTATGTCGCGCTGACCTGTGCCGATCCGATCGTGCCGTGGGTCGAGCGCCATGTCGTGCCTTTTCTCCACCATGTGCCGGAGGGGCTGCGCGGAACGGCGGTGGGCCGCCGCGAGGCCGCCGACCAGCTGTCGGCCTACCTGGCAGTCGATCCCGAGCCCGAGATCGTTGCCGACTGGCCCGAGGATTTCGCGCAATTCTGCAACCTGCTGCTGATCGCCAACGGTGACATGGTCCACATGCCGCCGCTCGTAATGCGGCTGATGCGGCTGCCCGGCTTCAGCCCGGCGCGGGCGAGCAGAGTGCCGCACAACGCGCTGCACGACGCGCGGGCGTTGCGGAACCATGTCGTGAGCCACCTCGAATAGATTGGCTGCAATAGAGTGCTTGGCATCGCCGGTGCTTCCGCTATCAGGGCCCATGGTTCCCCTTCTGTTCGCCGGCGAAACATTCCTCGCCACCGCCGCCGGCGCCTTGTTCTGGCCGGCGCGCGATGCGCTGCTCGTCGCCGACCTGCACCTCGAAAAGGCGAGCTGGTTCGCCAACGGCGGCCAGTTCCTGCCGCCCTACGATTCGCAGGCGACGCTGTCCGCATTGGCGGGGGAGGTCGCGGCAACCGGAGCGAAGCGGCTGCTGTGCCTGGGCGACAGCTTCCACGACCGCTTCGGCTGCGACCGGCTGCCGACAGCGGCCCGCGAGCTGCTCACCGGCCTGACCGCGCGCCTCGACTGGACGTGGATCGTCGGCAACCACGACGCGGGTTTCGCCGACCTTTGTGGCGGCCGGCTGGCCGAGGAGATCGAGGAGCGCGGGATCGTCCTGCGCCACGAGGCGAAGCCGGGCGAGGCGCGCGCCGAGATGTCGGGCCATTACCACCCCAAGCTCAGGCTGACCTTGCGCGGGCGCAACGTGTCGCGCCGCTGCTTCGTCGCTTCCGCGACCAAGCTGATCCTGCCCGCGTTCGGGTCGCTGACCGGCGGGCTTGATGCCGCCCATCCCGAAATCATGCGCAAGGTCGGCGGCGGGGCGGCGGCGCTGGTGCCGGTGTCGGACCGCCTGCTGCGGTTTCCGCTCGCCGCCTGAAATTTGTTCGTTCGAGATGGCGGGCCGGTGCCGCCTGACTGAACCAGCCTAGTCGAGCTGCCGGACCTCGATCGCCATGGCGCCGGTGGGCGACAGCAGCAGCCGCGCGGTCGACGCCCGCTTGCGGCCGAAGGTCGCGGCCTGGAGTTCGTTGCGGGCCGCGTGGCGGTCGAACTCGAAGCCCTGAGCCTGCGCCGCCTCCCACAATCGCAGCAGGTGGCGATCGAGGTCGAGGATGCCCTCCTCCGGGTCGAAGCGCATGGTTTCCTCGAGGTCCATCGGGCGATCGGTCATCAGCGCTTCATCGACTCCAACGCGGCGCTCGGCAAGCCCCGCTGATTGCCCTCTTGCGGGACGGCCCCTAAACCCCTGGTCATGACCCGTATCCTGCTCGCCGCCGCGCTGCTGTTCCTCTCCGCAGCCGCACCTGCCCCCGCCCAGGCGATCGACGACCGCACCCGGGCACGGATCGATCGCATCCTCAAGCGAACGCCACTGATCGACGGGCACAACGATCTGCCGTGGGAACTGCGCGAGAACCACGGCAACCGTATCGAGGGTCTGGCAAGCGGCGGCGAGGCGCTCGCCAGTCCGGTGATGACCGACATGGCCCGCCTTCGCGCCGGCCGCGTCGGCGGGCAGTTCTGGTCGGTCTATATCTCCGGCACGATCGTCGGCGACGAGGCGCTGCGGGTCACGCTCGAGCAGATCGACACCGCGCGGCGGCTGATCGCCGCTTACCCGCGCGATCTCGAGCTCGCCACTTCTGCCGACGACATGGTCCGAATTCACCGCGCCGGCCGCATCGGGTCGCTGCTTGGGCTCGAAGGCGGGAGGCAGATCGCCGGGTCGCTGCCCGCGCTGCGCCAGTTTCATGCGCTCGGCGTCCGCTACATGACACTCACCCACAACCAGACGACCGAATGGGCTGACGCCGCCACCGACGAGCCGAAGCACGGCGGGATTGCGCCGTTCGGGGCGACGGTGATCGGCGAGATGAATCGCATCGGGATGCTCGTCGATTTGAGCCACGTCTCGCCCGAGGCAATGACCGACGCGATTGGATTGAGCCGGGCGCCGGTGATCTTCTCCCACTCCAACGCCCTCGCGCTCAACCCGCACCCGCGCAACGTGCCCGACGCGGTGCTGCGGCTGCTGCCCGCCAATGGCGGCGTGGTGATGGTCAATTTCTATCCGGTGTTCCTGTCCGCCGAGGCGCGCGAGTGGGCGGTCCGTCGGATGTCGGAGGAGACGCGGCTCAAGGCTTATTCTCCGTCCAGCGCCGCCGGCGTGACCGACGGGCTCAAGCGGTGGGAAGCCGCCAATCCGCGCCCGCCGGTGCCGATCGGGGTCGTCGCCGATCACATCGAGCATATCGCGCGCACCGCCGGATACGACCATGTCGGGCTCGGCGGCGATCACGACGGCGTGCCCTACACCGCCGTCGGGCTGGAGAGCGTAGCCGGCTACCCGTTGCTGTTCGCGGAGCTGATCCGCCGCGGCTGGAGCGACGCCAATCTCGCCAAGCTGGCCGGCGGCAACATCCTGCGCGCGCTCCGGCGGGCGGAAGCCGTGTCGCGTTCGATGGCCGCGCAGCCGGCCTCGCTTGAGACGCTAAAGGCCGGAAGATGAGCAACCCGCCGCTCCGCGCCGCGATCATCCCGGTGACGCCGCTGCAGCAGAATTGCACGCTCGTCTGGTGCACCGCGACGATGCGCGGCGCCTTCGTCGATCCCGGTGGCGACCTGCCGCGGCTCAAGGCAGCGGCAGCGCAGGCGGGGGTCACGATCGAGAAGATCCTGCTGACCCACGGCCATATCGACCATTGCGGATCGGCCGGGATCCTGGCCGGGGAGCTGGGCGTCGAGATCGAGGGGCCGCATGAGGCCGATCGCTTCTGGATCGCACAGCTGGAGCAGGACGGTGCCCGTTACGGCATCGCCGGGGTGCCGTTCGAGCCTGCCCGGTGGCTCGAGGACGGCGATACGGTGACCGTTGGCGAGCTGACCTTCGACGTCGCGCATACGCCCGGTCACACGCCGGGCCACATCGTCTTCCACCATCCCGGATCGAAGCTGGCACTGGTCGGCGACGTGTTGTTCCAGGGTTCGATCGGCCGCTGGGACTTCCCGCAAGGCGACCATGCAGCGCTGGTGCGATCGATCACGGGCAAGCTGTGGCCGATGGGCGGCGATACCGCATTCATCCCCGGCCACGGCCCGATGTCGACCTTCGCCCATGAGCGGGCAACCAATCCGCTGGTCGGGGATCGGGCACTCGCCGCGGCGTAGGGCTTGCCGCGGGTGCCAGGCGGAAATGCTGTTAGCCCTCGATCTTCAGAACGTCCCTCAGATACACCGTGGCGACCGTAGCGTGGCGGTCGTCTTCGATCTCGATCCGCCCGCCAAGGCCGATGCAACCTGTCCGCGTCATTGTCTCGGCGGCCATGCCCAGTAGCGCCTTGCCCGCGTAGATTCGGGCTGCATCGAGGCCAGGCAGCTCTGCACCTTCGGCGTCCGGGCAATCGAGTTCATCGATGACGTGGAAGAAAAATCGGGACAAAGTGCGCACCTGGGATCGACGGCTTCAAGGCATTGCGGGATATGTCACCCTCGGCCCGCTCAAGCCGCGTGGTGAAGGTACAGTTCCGTGAACTCGCCCGCCTCCTTCAGTGCCGGCCAATCGAGCACCGTCAGCGATCGGGCAGCAAGACTGATAAGGCCTTCCTGGCGAAGCGCCTGGAGCGTCCGGTTGGTGTGCACGGGAGTCAGGCCGGTCGCGTCCGCCAAGTGCTCCTGGGTCAGCGGGAACTCGCAGGTCAGGTGTCCCGTGCTCGCCGATGCCTGGAGTCGCAACGACAGCTCGCACAGGAGGTGAGCGATCCTGGTGCGGGCATCCCTGCGCCCGACGTTCACGACCCACTCGCGGAACACCGAGGAGTCGACGAGGGTGTCGAGCCACATCGCCCGTCCGAGCGCCGGGCGGCTCGTCGTCAGCTCCGCCAACGCGCCCACGGGTATCATGGCGAACTCGGCTTCGGTGAGCGCCTGGACGTTATGATCCGACTGGCCCAGCATGCAGTTCTGCAGGTCGACGAATTCGCCGGGGATGTGGAACGAGATGATCTGGCGGGCACCGCGCTGGGTGATCTTCTGGCGAAAGGCAAAACCACGCAGCAGCAGCCCGCATTCTTTCGCAGGCTCACCCTCACGCACGATATACTCGTCGCGGCGGAACGTTCGCGGCGTGAACGGCAAGGCGGAGAATGCTTCCCGATCGGCGCCGGTCAGCTGGCTCCGCCGTTCCCAACGGCGGAAAAGTAGCGCGCGAGCGTCTGGGTCAATCACTGGAAGGCTCGAATTGTGGGCTGAGGCGCCTTGCTCGCCCAGGTTAATCAGCATGTCACTCACCTGCGTTAGTAGTGCCGCGAATAATTCCCTACCTCGCGATTATCTGGCTTCGTGCCGCCGAAGGTCGGCAAAGCGACCCGGCGCTCCGTCGAACCACGCCTTGGCCTTCAAACGCTTGCGCTGGCACGCGGTTTCGCTATAGGAGCCGCGGTTCGCGACGATCCGGCCGCCGCCGCAGGTTTCCCCTGCGCTTGACCTGGCGAGGATCGGCGCGCTTTTTTGTTGCTTTCATACAGGTGCCGCAATGGCTGTTCCCAAAAGAAAAACTTCGCCTTCGAAGCGCAATATGCGCCGCAGCCATCATGCGCTGACCGCCAAGCCCTTCCAGGAGTGCGCGAACTGCGGCGAGCTCAAGCTGCCGCACAATCTGTGCACTGCCTGCGGCCATTATAACGGCCGCGAGATCGTCTCGACCGAAGCCTGACTGCGGCTGCGGCCGGAGCGCCTGAGCAATGGATCCAGGCCCCCGGATCGCCGTCGATGCGATGGGTGGGGATAATGGCGCCTCGGTGATGATCGCCGGTGCGGCGCGTGCCAAGCGCCGCGACAAGGCGCTCGAATTCCAGTTCTACGGCGACCAGACGCTGATCCGCGAACAGCTTGCCGGCCATCCGGTGCTCGGCAGCGGCGTGCGGGTTGTCCACACCCCCGATGCGATCGAATCCAGCGAAAAGCCGAGCCAGGCGATCCGCCGCGCGCGCACGACCTCGATGGGGGTGGCGATCAACGCGGTGAAGGAAGGGATTGCGGATGCCGCGGTCTCGGCCGGCAATACCGGCGCGCTGATGGCCATGTCCAAGCTTGCACTGCGGACCATGCCGGGTATCGACCGCCCGGCGCTCGCCGCCTTGCTGCCGACGATGACCGAGCAGGACTGCGTTATGCTCGATCTTGGCGCCAACACCGAGTGCGACGCGCAGAATCTGGTTCAGTTCGCGGTCATGGGCGCAGCCTATGCCCGCTCCGTGGTCGGAATCGCCAAGCCTCGCGTGAAGCTGCTCAACATCGGGACCGAGGAATTGAAGGGCACCGGGGAGCTGAAGGAAGCCGCAGCGCTGCTGCGCGAGGCCGTGTACCTGCCGATGCGCTTCGACGGCTTTACCGAAGGCGACCAATTGTCGCGCGGCAATGTCGATGTCGTCGTTACCGACGGCTTCTCGGGCAACATCGCGCTGAAGACCGCGGAAGGCACCGCACGCTTCGTCACCGACTTGCTGCGCCGTGCGTTCAAGAGCTCGCTGCGGTCCAAGGCCGGTTTCGCGCTGTCGCGCCCGGCGCTCAACCTGCTCAAGGTCCACCTCGACCCGAACAATCACAATGGCGCGGTCTTCCTCGGGCTAAACGGGCTGGTGGTGAAGAGCCACGGCGGGGCCAATCCCAAGGGCCTTGCCAACGCCTATGCGGTCGCCGCGCGGATGGTGCGCAGCGACATGATCCGCAAGATCGGCGAGGATCTCGATAGCGTCCGCGCCCATGCCTTCGCCAATGGGATGGGCGCCAATGGGACTGCCAAATGACGGTGCGGTCGGTGATCCTGGGGGTCGGCTCGGCGCTGCCGGTGCGCCGCGTCGACAATGACGAGCTTGCCGCGCAGGTCGAGACGACCGACCAGTGGATCGTTGAACGCACCGGGATCCGCAGCCGCTACATCGCAGGCGAGGGCGAGACGACCGCGAGCCTCGCGCTCGAGGCGTGCCGCAAGGCGCTCGACCATGCCGGACTGGCGCCATCCGACATCGGCCTCATCGTGCTTGCGACGGCTACCCCCGACCAGACCTTCCCCTCGTCCGCGACCAAGGTCCAGGCGATGCTCGGCATCGACGACTGCATCGCCTTCGACGTCCACGCGGTGTGCACCGGCTTTCTCTACGCGCTGACCGTAGCCGACTCGATGCTGCGCGGCGGCAATGCCGGGAAGGCGCTGGTGATCGGCGCCGAGACCTTCAGCCGCATCCTCGATTGGGAGGACCGCACGACCTGCGTCCTGTTCGGCGACGGCGCCGGTGCCGTCGTGCTCGGCGCGGAGGAGGGGGAGCGCGGGATTCTCGCGACCAGGCTCCACGCCGATGGGCGCCACAACGACATGCTGTTCGTCGACGGCGGTCCGTCCACCACCGGCACCGTCGGCAAGCTCAGGATGAAGGGCCGCGAGGTGTTTCGCCACGCGGTCGTCAACCTCGCCGAAGTGCTGACTGAGGTCCTGGTCGAAGCGAACCTTACCACCGCGGACATCGACTGGGTCGTGCCGCACCAGGCCAATGCCCGGATCCTCGACGCGACTGCGCGCAAGCTCGGGCTCGCGCCGGACAAGGTGGTCATGACGGTCGACCGCCATGCGAACACGTCAGCGGCATCGGTACCGCTGGCGCTCGACGCCGCGATCCGTGACGGACGCATCAAGCGGGGTGACCTGATCGTGCTCGAAGCAATGGGCGGCGGTTTCACCTGGGGTGCGGCGGCCGTACGCTACTGAATTGATTTGAATCGGTTAAATGACGAAATGTCGAATTGCCGACAGCGCGCACTTCGGCTACGACACTTGCAGTCGCGGCGGGGGGCGCCGTAGGGGCGGAGGATGATTATGGCGGATCTGGGAATTGCAAGGCTGGGTAGGGAATCGGGTGCGGCGACGAGCACGCTGACACGCGCCGACCTTGCCGATGTCGTGCATCAGAAGCTCGGTGTCTCGCGGTCCGAATCCGCCAGCCTGGTCGAGCGCGTGCTTTTCCACATGTGCCATGCACTGTCGGAAGGCGAGAACGTCAAGATCTCGGGTTTCGGCAGTTTCCTGCTGCGCGACAAGGGTCAGCGCGTCGGCCGTAATCCCAAGACCGGGATCGAAGTGCCGATTGCCCCGCGCCGGGTAATGACCTTCCGCGCCAGCCAGATCATGCGCGATCGCATCGTGAAATAATCGACTATGGCGACCCGCGAGAAAGCGCCGGGCGCATTCAGGACCATTGGCGAGCTTTCGGCTGAACTCGGTGTTGCGCAGCACATTCTGCGCTACTGGGAAACCAGGTTTCCGCAGCTGAAGCCGCTGCAGCGGGCCGGCAACCGCCGCTATTATCGACCGGCGGATGTCGATCTTGCCCGGCGCATTCACCGCCTGCTCAATCACGAAGGCTATACGGTGCGGGGCGTGCAGCAGCTGCTGCAAGCAAGCAATTCGGCCGAGCTTACGGCGCCGGCCCCGCTGGCCGACGCCGCCGGCGTAATTGCCGACATTTCCAGCGGCCCACCCGAGGCCGCACCGCAGCCCGCGCCCGCGCCCGCGATACCAGTTGGCCGCCTGATCGCCATTCGCGACCGCCTGACCGAAGCTCTCGAGGCCTGACCTTGATGCAATAGCGCGGGGGGCTCCTAAGTTCTCCAGCCGGACTGCTTCGTTCCGCCGGTCAGGAGTTTTCCAGCTCCCGCGGCGTCACGAAGGTCTCGAGCACGGCTGTGCCACGGCCGAGCCCGAGCCACCCGGACATCGGCAGGCCGATGACGGCCAGCGCGGCGGTCGGATACTTCGCCGCAGCCTTCGCCCGCAGCCCCGCCGGGTCGTCACGGGTGAGGTGCAGCAGCAAGTCCTGCAGTCCCGGATTATGGCCGACCAGCAGCACCTCGCCGATGCGATCGTCGACCCGTCCGATGAGATCGAGCAGCGTGCCGGGCGCGGCGGCGTAGATTGCGCGCTCGAACCGCACGTCGAGTCCGCGGCCCAGACCCTGGGCGACGCCCGCGAGCGTCTCGACCACGCGCGCGGCCGGACTTGCCAGCACCAGATCGAATGTCAGGCCGAGTTCGCGCATCCGATTGCCCATCGTTACCGCGGCGCGCCTGCCGCGTACATTGAGCGGACGGTCGAAGTCGCGCTGCCGCGGGTCGTCCCAGC
>JASLBJ010000182.1 GCA_030146725.1 Sphingomicrobium sp.
GCCATGAGTGGCGAGCCTCTCTTTAAGCAGGTGCAGCAATGTCGCTAAGGAGCCATCGCTAGGCACATCGGCGGCGCCCGTCAACGGCTGTCCAAGGCGGCAGCCGGCCTTTAGGACGGGCGGTTCTCAACATGGGAACAGACGATGATTCGCGACGATCTGAAGACCGCCACGGTCACGGCGATCAAAAGCGGCGACAAGGCGGGAACGCAGACTCTGCGGTTGATCCAGAGCGCGATCAAGAACCGCGACATCGAAGCGCGCACCGGCAAGGCCCCCGAAGACGACGACCTGCTGGTCACCGAAGTGCTCCAGAAGATGATCAAGCAACGCCGCGAGTCGGTCGAGCTCTACCGCAAGGGCAACCGCGAGGAGCTCGCCGCAACCGAGGAAGCCGAGATCGCGGTCATCGAACGTTTCCTGCCAAAGCAGATGAGCGAAGACGAAGCGCGCGAAGCAGTGGTCGCGATCGTCACGGAAACTGGCGCCGCGAGCATGAAGGACATGGGCCGCGTCATGGCGCTCGTTAAGGAACGCCACGCCAGTAGCATCGAGCCCGCCCGCGCCAGCACCCTGGTCCGCGCGGCGCTCGCCGGGTGACGATCGCGTTTGCCCGGTGACGATCGGCAAGACGCGATGAGGCTCACCGCGTGAGCCTCTCCCCCATTTCGCTCGAAAGGCTCACCCCGTGAGCCTGTCCGCTCAATTCCTCGACGAACTGCGCGCACGAACCCTGCTGTCCGCAATCATCGCCCCGTCGGTAAAACTCCTCAAGGCCGGCCGCGAGTGGAAGGCCTGTTGCCCGTTCCACAACGAGAAAACCCCGAGCTTCACGGTCAACGACGACAAGGGCTTCTACCATTGCTTCGGCTGCGGCGCGCACGGCGACGCGATCCGCTTCCTCACCGACGCCCGCGGGCTCCCCTTCATGGATGCGGTCAAGGAGCTTGCCGGCAAGGCGGGACTGGACGTCCCCGCCGCCGACCCGCAGCAACGCGAGCGATCCGAGCGCAGCGCCTCGCTGACCGACGTCATGGGGGCGGTCCAGGCGTGGTTCGCCGAGCAGCTGCAGGGCATCGATGGCGCCGAGGCTCGCGACTATCTCAAGCGCCGCGCGATCGACGCATCGACCGTTACCCGCTTCGGCCTCGGCCTCGCGCCGCAGGGCCGCTCGCGCCTCAAGGCCGCCCTTGCCCACCTCGGCGAGGAGCAGCTCGTCGAAACCGGCATGCTCATCCGTCCCGAAGATGGCGACGGCGTCACCTACGATCGCTTCCGCGGCCGGCTGATGATCCCCATCCGCGACCAGCGCGGCCGGGTCATCGCGTTCGGCGGCCGCATTCTGGGCGACGGCGAGCCCAAATATCTCAACTCGCCCGAGACGATGCTCTTCGACAAGGGCCGAACCCTCTACAACATCGATCGCGCCGGCCCCGCCAGCCGCCAGGCCAAGCGTCTGATCGTGGTCGAGGGCTATATGGACGTGATCGCGCTCGATCGCGTCGGGATCGCGGAGGTGGTCGCTCCCAACGGCACCGCTTTGACCGAAGCCCAGCTCGAGCGGCTGTGGCGCCTCGATCCCGCCCCCATACTGTGCTTCGACGGCGACGCGGCGGGGCAGAAAGCCGCCGTACGTGCCGCCACTCGCGCTCTTCCCCACCTCGGCCCCGAACGCACCCTGCGCTTCGTCGCCTTGCCCGCCGGCCAGGACCCGGACGACATCGTCAAAGCCGCCGCGGTGGCTGGCGTGGATGGCGCGGCGCAACAAAAAGCGGGCAAGGAAGCCATCGAAACCCTGCTCGCCGCCGCCGAACCACTCGTCGAGCACCTGTGGAGCCACGAGCGCGACCTAGCCGAACTCACCACCCCCGAAGCCCGCGCCGGCCTCAAGCAGCGCCTCGTCGACCACGCCGCAGCGATCGGCGACCGCAGCCTCGGCCAGCTCTACCGCGACGAATGGCTCCAGCGCTTCGACGCCCTCGTCCGTCCGCCGAGAGGCAGCGGCGGCAGCGGCACCTTCACGCCCCGGCCCAAATGGAAGAAGAACCGCGAGGGCCGCTTCGTCCCTCCCGACCCGCCCACCGGCGACACCGCCCGCGCCATCGGCGGCGGCGGAATCGACCCGCGCACCGCCCGTTCCCTGCTGATCGGCTTCATCAACTTCCCCCAGGCACTCGGCGACAATGCCGAGCAGCTCGCCGCCATTCCGATCAGCGAACCCGCCGCGCTCAAGGTTCGCGACGAACTGGTTGACTGCGCCTATTCAGGTGAGCAGCTTGATAGGGACGCACTCCTCCCCATATTCAAAACCTTAGGAGTGGCGAGTGGGACGTCATCCCGGAACGCGGTAAGCTTCTCCTTCACTCGTGCGGACACGGCACCGGAACGCGCCTGCGCGGACCTGGCTGCGGCGGTCGAAGCGCTTGCTGCGGGAGGCGAAGTGGAGCGAGCCCTGACGAAGGCCAATGCGCGGTTCACGCCGGACATGACCGAGGAAGCCTACACACAGGCGTTCGAAGAGCAGCAGCGCCTGATCGAGGCGCAGCGGAAGATCAACCAACGGCTGGCATCCCTCGCCGGCACGGACTAAGCGGCACGGCATATGGCGAAACAAGAAGCACCAGAGACGGACAACGACACGGGCGACGGTGGCGATGCGCCGCTGATCGACCTCAACGACGCGTCCATCAAGAAGCTGCTCGCGCGCGCCAAGAAGCGCGGCGTGATCACCATCGACGAGATCAACGCAGCGCTCCCCGCCGACCAGAACGAGCAGATCGAGGATCTGATGTCGCAGCTGTCGGAAATGGGCGTGTCGGTGGTCGAGACCGACGACTCCGCCGTCGACGATGACGACGACGAGGACGAAGCCGCGCCCGAGGAGGAGGTTGATCCGCTCGACGACGGCGGCCCGCGTCCCGCTGCCGCGGTCAAGAAGGAAACCGTCGACCGCACCGATGATCCCGTTCGCATGTACCTGCGCGAGATGGGCGCCGTCGAACTGCTCTCGCGTGAGGGCGAGATCGCGATCGCCAAGCGTATCGAGGCCGGCCGCGACACGATGATCTGGGGCCTGTGCGAAAGCCCGATCACGTTCAACGCGATCATCGGCTGGTCGACCGCGCTCGACGAGGGCCGGATGCAATTGCGCGAGATCCTCGATCTCGAGGCAATGCTGTCGAAGGGGCCGACTGCCGAGCAGATCAACGCCGCCGAGGCTGACGACGGGACCTCCGACGAGATCAGTGAGACGACCGCCGGCCCGACGATCAAGGAAGACGCCGAGCCCGAGGAGGCCCCCGCCGCCAAGTCCGCCGGCGACGACGACGACGAGGACATGGTCGACCGCCGCGCCGCTCCCGCCGCCGAGGAGGAGGACGAGGACAACACCCTCAGCCTCGCCCAGATGGAGGAGCAGCTCAAGCCTCAGGCGCTCGAGAAGTTCGCTGCGATCACCGCGCTCTACAAGAAATTCGGCAAGCTCCAGGCGACCCGCCTCGACGCGCTCTCCTCCGGCGATGATTTCCCCGGCGCAGAGGAGAAAAAGTACCAGAAGCTGCGCGAGCAGCTCACCGCCGAAGTCGAGAGCGTTCAGTTCCACGCGTCGAAGATCGAATATCTCGTCGACCAGCTCTACAGCTACAACCGCCGCCTGACGGCGCTGGGTGGGCAAATGCTGCGCCTCGCCGAGCGCCATCGGGTCCCGCGAAAAGCGTTCGTCGACAGCTACATGGGATCCGAGCTCGACGACAGCTGGCTCGACCGCGCAAGGAAGATCGACAAGAAGTTCGCCGCCTTCGCTGCGGCCGAGCGCGACACCGTCGACCGCATCCGCGTCGAGATCGGCGAGATCTCCCAGGCGACCGGAATGGCGCTCGGCGAGTTCCGCCG
>JASLBJ010000296.1 GCA_030146725.1 Sphingomicrobium sp.
CGTTCGCTCGCACCGCTCCACGGCAGGATCGGTGGCAGCGGCGCGGTGAGGTCGGTCCCCCCTGGCTGGGCGATTGCAGCGGTGGCGGAGGCGGCAGCGAGGGCGAGTGCGGCAAGCGCGGCGGGCAGGCGAAGCATGGCCTTGCGTAGAAGCGGCACTCGGCCGAGGCAATCCGCGTCGGGGCTGCTATAGGCGCTGGCGGCTGCTAGAGGCGCGAAGAGACAGGAGAGCACCGCAATGGCCGACAGATATCAGACCTTCGCCGCCCTGCACGTTCCGGGCGACCCCGTCGTGCTCTACAACATCTGGGACGTCGGCAGCGCGCTCGCGGTGGTCGAGGCCGGCGCCCGCGCGCTTGCGACCGGCAGCCATCCGGTCGCCGACGCCAACGGCTGGTCCGACGGCGAGCAGGTGCCGCTCGACTTCGCCCTCGCCAATGCAAAGCGGATCGTCGACGCGGTCGAACTGCCCGTCACGGTCGATTTCGAAAGCGGCTATGCGGCCGACGAGGCGGGCCTCGAGCGCAACCTCGCGCGGCTCGCCGAGACCGGCGCGGTCGGCTGCAACTTCGAGGACCAGGTCATCGGCGGCGAGGGGGTGCAGCCGCTCGACAGCCAGGTGAAGCGCGTCGCGGCCGCTCGCCGCGGGGCCGGCGACGCCTTTTTCCTCAACGCGCGCACCGACCTGTTCCTCAAGACCAAGACCCATGACGATGCGCTGCTCGACCAGGTGATCGAGCGCGGCAAGGCCTATGCGGACGCCGGCGCAAGCGGCTTCTTCGTGCCGCTGATGAGCGACGTGGCGCACATCGAGCGAGTCGTCCGCGAGGTGCCGCTGCCGCTTAACCTGATCGCCTTTCCGGGCGCCCCGGCCAAGGCCGAGTGGGCGGCGGCCGGTGTCGCGCGGATCAGCCACGGCCCGTTCCCGCACCGTGCGTTGATGGCCCAGCTGGTTGAAGCCGCGCGGGCGGCGCTCGCCTAGGGCGCGCATCGTGCGCGCCTGCGCGCGTGTCCCTCAAGCGCTTGCCTTCCGCTTCCACCAGGCGCGGCCCGACCCCGACTTGAGCACGCTCCGGCGGAACAGCCGCGCCCCGAGCTTGAGGATGATCGCCACCCACAGCGCCTGCCAGGCGATCGCGACGAGATGCGGCCACACCCCGGATTGCTCGGCCGCGCGCGCGATCATCACGTACGGCGAGGACAAGGGGAACGCCGCCGCGAACCAGGCGCGCGGCGCATCCGGATCGCCGATCGCACTTGCGGCAAGTGCGAAGATCAGCACCTGGAGCATGGTTACCGGCATCGACAGCGTCTGCACCTCGCGCGCGGTCGAGGCCTGGGCGCCAATGCCCAGGAACACCGCGCCAAGCAGCAGATAGCTCATTGCGAAATAGATCGCCGCAAGACCGAGGAACGCCGCCCAGCCGACCGCCGGCGGGGGCAGGACCGCAAGCCCTTGGCTGGCGATGCTCGCAATCGCTGCGGCGGCAGCCCCGGTCCACACGGCAATCCCGACCAGCGAAATCGCCAGCATCGCGAACAATTTGCCGATGAAGATCGCCTCGATCGGCACGGCGGCGGCAAGCACCTCGATGATCTTGTTCGATTTCTCGTCGATCATCTGGGACAGCAGCATGGTCCCGAGCAGCAGCGTGAGCAGGAACAGCAACGCCTGGCCGGCGCGCGCGGTCAGCGCGCGGGCAGGCGCGAGCGAGCCTTGCGACTGGCGGGTCAGCGACAGCTTCAGCGGCGCAGCGTCACTGGGCCCCGCGGCGCGTACCAGCCGCGCCTGGTCGATCAGCAGCTGGAGCTGGGCGACGGTCGCACTATCGGGCTTGAGCCCGCCCGTCAGGAGCGGAACGGCGAGTCCGCCGTCGAGTACGGCGGACACCGGCGGTTTCAGCTGGCGGAGCAGGCTTGCGCGCTGGACCTCGGCACTGCCCGCTGGCGATACGTGGCTGAGCGATACCAGAGGCGCGTTCCCAAGCCCCTGCTGAAGGCGCGCCCGGGCGTCGGCAATCGCCTTGTAATCCGCATCGCTGGCGATGACCGCGACCACCGGCCGCTCGACGTCGCCGACCATATTGCCGCCGATCCCGCCGAACGTGACCCCCATCAGCACTGGAAACAGCGGCCCGAGCAGGAAGAACAGGAACGCGCGCGAGAACACGGTCGCAACGAAGTCGCGGCGGCCGATGACGAACGCGGAGCGAAGCAGCCCGCCCATTAGGCGGCCTCCTGCTGCTCGGTCTCGCCCATCGCTGCGGCCGCGGCGTCGCCGGCAATCGCGACGAAGGCGTCGTGCAGCCCGGGGCGCTCGATCGCCAGCGTCTCGATTCCGGCCCCGCCGTCCATCAGTGCCCGAAGCAATGGCTCGGGCCCCCCGGCGGGAAGCTCGAACACCCATTCCCCGGCATCCTGGCGAGCGCCGGGTGGAAGCGCCAGGCGCCACGCGCCGTCGCTCGCCCGGGTGCGCAACCGGACGATCGGGCGCAGCCGGTCGCGCGCCTCGTCGACCCGGCCGTCGAACGCGACCTGCCCGCCGGCGATGATCGCGACTCGCTCGCACAAGCGCTCCGCATGCGCGATGACATGGGTCGAAAAGATGATCGTCGCCCCGTCGTCGGCCTGGGTACGGATCAGCGCTTCGAGCTTGGCCTGATTGATCGCGTCGAGCCCGCTAAAAGGCTCGTCGAGCACGATCAGGCGCGGTTTGTGGATGATGGTGCCAAGCAGCTGGACGGTCTGCGCCATGCCCTTGGACAAAGTGCGGATCGGCTTGGATGCCCACTCGCCAAGGCCGTGGCCGGCAAGCAGGTCGACCGCTCGCCGGCGGCCCTCGCCAAGCGGCAGGCCGCGAAGCGCGCCCATGAAGGCGATTGCCTCGCGGGCGGTCATCGCCGGATACAGCCCGCGCTCCTCGGGCAGGTAGCCGACTTCGTGCGCGGCCTCGATCGGGCGCTCGCGGCCAAGCAGCCGGCGGCTGCCCGAAGACGGGTCGATGATCCCGAGCAGCATCCGCAAGGTCGTCGTCTTGCCCGCGCCATTGGGTCCGAGGATGCCGTAGATCGATCCGGTGGGCACGCTCAGGCTGACTCCATCGACCGCGCGCTTGTCGCCGAAATCCTTGACGAGATCGCGCGCCTCGACGGCAGTGTCCGCACCGTTCCATGCGTGCTGAGCCTGGCGAACCACTGATTTCCTTCAGGTTTAGATCAGCCGGCTTCGACAGACCGGGCCGCGGTAGAGTAAGGCGTGCTGCGTGGATACGGGCACAACCCTCAAGGAAGCAATACAGGCGGAGGCGCGCCGGCTGGGTTTCGTCGCATGCGGGATCACGCGTGCCGATGCGGCAAGCGAAGCGGGACT
>JASLBJ010000308.1 GCA_030146725.1 Sphingomicrobium sp.
TGCCGCACGCTTGCGCTCGACGACGACAATCCCAACTCGGTGCGCGCCTCGCTCGCCAGCGCGCGCGACAATGCCCGTTCGGCGCGCAACGCGCTCACCGCCGAAGTGTGGGAAGCGATCAACCGTGCCTGGCTCGACATCCGCGACCGAACCAGTCCGGGCGGCGTCCAGGCGACCCTCAACCTGGTCGAGACGCTCAAAGCCAACAGCCGCGGCTTCGAAGGCGGCCTTGCCCGAATGCTCCGCCACGAAAGCTTCTGGTTCATGCGCCTGGGCTCGGCGGTCGAGCGCGGCGACAACACCGCACGGCTGCTCGACGTCAAATATTACCTGCTGCTGCCCAAGACGGAAAAAGTGGGCGGCGCACTCGACCGCGACCAGTGGACCGCGATCCTCGAGACGGTGTCGGCGCGCAACGCCTACCGCCTGCTTTACCAGACCGGCCTCAAGCCGTGGCTGGTCGCCGACATGCTGATCTTTCGCACCGAACTGCCACGCTCGATCATCGGCGCGTCGACCGAGGTCGTCGATCTGCTTGCGGCGATCGGCGGCAGTACGGGCCGTTTGCAGGAGGCCGACCGCCAGGCGCGACTGCGGCATTCGCGGCTGCTCGAAACCGATATCGATGCGGTATTCAGCGGCGGTCTCCACGAGTTCCTGCGGGCCTATATCGCCGAGAACAACACCCTCGACGCCGCCATCTCGCAGCAGTTCCGGTTTCCCTGATGCGCCTCAACCTGCTCCACCGCACCACCTATCGGTTCAGTCGCCCGCTGACGAGCGCGATCCAGCTGCTTCGATTGACGCCGTCCAATTGCCTCAGCCAGACCGTGCTCGAGTGGCGGATCGACGTCGATTGCAACGCGCGCCTGCGGGAAACGGTCGATGGCTACGGCAATTCGATCCACATGCTCTACGTCGATGAGCCGGTGCACCAACTCGCGATCACCGCGGCAGGACGGGTGATCACCGAGGATCGGGCAGGGATCGTGGAGGGTCTCTCAGGCGACTTGCCATACGAAGTGTTCCTCCGGCCGACGCCGCTGACGAGGCCTGACGAGGCACTTGCCGGGCTGGCGGATAGCCTTCCGGGCACTCATGATGCTCCGCTCGACCTGCTGCATGCGCTCAATGCCGAACTCCATGGACAGCTGAGCTTCGACGTGCAGTCGACCGGCACGGGCACCTCCGCGGCCGAGGCCTACGAAGCGCGAAGCGGCGTGTGCCAGGACTTCGCGCATATCTTCATCACCGTCGCGCGGCTGCGCGGGATCCCTGCACGCTACGTCTCCGGCCATCTGTTCCGCCGCGATGGCGCCGCAGTGCAGGATGCGGGCCACGCCTGGGCCGAGGCGTGGGTGCCCGCGCTCGGCTGGGTCGCCTTCGATCCGACCAACGCGATCTGCGCCGACGAAGCCTATGTCCGCGTCGCGGTCGGGGTCGACTATAGCGACGCCGCGCCGCTTGCCGGCACCCGCCGCGGCGGCGGCGACGAAGAGTTGTCGGTCGAAGTCACGGTCACCCAGGCCGCGCCGCGCTCACAAACACAACGGCAGTGGCAAAGCCAGAGCGGCGGCGGAATGCAAAGCCAGAGCCAAAGCCAAGGCCGGGGGTCACGGGGCGACTGACGCGACACCGCAGGGTGCCAGTCAGTCACGGCCGAAATCAGCTCTCCCCAGACCCCTGACGCTGCTTGGCAAGGCGGCGGAAGCGGTGGAGCAGCGGCTCGGTATAGCCATTGGGTTGGACAGTGCCCTCGAACACCAGCGCCCGAGCCGCCTGGAACGCAAGGCTGCGGTCCTCATTGCCGGCCATCGGCTGGTAGAGCGGATCGCCGGCGTTTTGCGCATCGACCTTGCCCGCCATCCGCCGTAGCGCCGCATCGATCTCGTCGGTGGTCGCAACGCCGTGGAGCAGCCAGTTGGCCATGTGCTGCGCGCTGATGCGCAGCGTCGCTCGGTCCTCCATCAGGCCGACGTCGTGGATGTCCGGCACCTTGGAGCAGCCGACCCCCTGGTCGATCCAGCGCACCACGTAGCCGAGGATCCCCTGCGCATTATTGTCGAGCTCGTCCCGGATCGCGTCGGGCGCGAACTCGCGTGCCGGGGCAAGGGCAAGCGTCAGCAGCGCATCGAGCGAGGCAACTGGCTCGGCGCGGCGCTGCTCCTGGCGAGCGAAGACGTCGACGTCGTGATAATGGGTCGCGTGCAGCGTCGCGGCGGTCGGGGAGGGGACCCAGGCGGTGCTTGCGCCGCTCAGCGGATGTGCGGTTTTCTCGGCAAGCATGCTGGCCATGCGGTCGGGCGCCGCCCACATGCCTTTGCCGATCTGCGCCCGGCCCGAGAAACCGCAGGCGAGCCCGAGCTGGACGTTGCGATCCTCATAGGACTGCAGCCAGGCCGACGACTTCATCTCGCCCTTGCGGACCATCGGCCCGGCGCGCATCGCGGTGTGGATCTCGTCGCCGGTGCGGTCGAGGAAGCCGGTGTTGATGAACACGATCCGGTTCTTCACCGCGGCGATGCACGCGGCGAGATTGGCCGAAGTCCGCCGCTCCTCGTCCATCACGCCGATCTTGATCGAGTGACGGTCGAGCCCGAGCAAATCCTCGATCGCGTCGAACAGCCGATCGGCGAAACCAGCCTCCAGCGGGCCATGCATCTTGGGTTTGACGATGTAGATGGCGCCAGTCCGGCTGTTGCGCAAAGCGCCGGTGCCCCTGAGGTCGTGAAGCCCGATCAGGCTGGTGACGATCCCGTCGAGGATGCCTTCGGGCGCTTCGCTGCCGTCGGGCAGCAGCACGGCCGGGGTGGTCATCGCATGGCCGGTGTTGCGGACGAACAGCAGGCTGCGGCCGGGCAGGGTGAAGCGGGTGCCGTCGGCTGCGGTGAAGCGGCGGTCGGGTTCGAGCGCGCGGGTCTGCTCCCGGCCACCCTTGGCGAAACTGGCAGTCAGCTCGCCTTTCATCAGCCCGAGCCAGTTGGCATAGGCCGCGACCTTGTCCTCGGCATCGACCGCCGCAACCGAATCCTCGAAGTCGACGATCGTCGTCAGCGCGGATTCGAGCAGGACATCGGCGATACCGGCGGGATCGCCACGGCCGATCCGGTGCTCGGGATCGATCACCACTTCGATGTGCAGGCCGTTGTG
>JASLBJ010000075.1 GCA_030146725.1 Sphingomicrobium sp.
CGCGGCCGGCGAGCTGCAAAAGCCGGTCAGTGCGCTCGTTGCCGAGATCGATGCGGCGCGGCTCGATGCCCGGCCGCCGCCCAACCTGACCTCCGCGCTGCGCCAGTGGCTATTGGCGCGTGCGCTCGGCCAGGTCGTCGGTACCCCCGGCTAGCGCGCGAGCAGGATCCGCGCCTGGCTCGCGATCTGCGCAAGCATCGACGCGCTTACCCGTCCCTCGACCCGCGCCCGCTCGACCACTTCGCGGAATTGGGCGATCCGGGCGCCTTGGCCTGTCACCCAGCGCTCGACCGCGGCTTCGGGGTCACCGCCGCGGCTGCGCGAGAGGAAGTCGATCCGGAGTTGCTCGAAATCGCGCGCAAGGCCGGCAGTCAGCAGCCGCTCCCACTGGTCGGCGGGGACGAAGCGCGCGATCTGCTGCTGCGCCCAGTCGAGGCCGAGCGCTTCGCCGAGCCTGGTGTAAGCGCGGGTCAGCGCGACTTCGTCGAGCTTGCGGCGGGCGGCAAGCGCTGCGACACCGAATACCCCATCAAGTTCGAACAAACGGACCGCACCGCGGACGATTTCCTCGCTTGCGCCAAGCTCGATCAGGCGGTCGCGCCGGGCGGCCGCCTCGTTGCGCACTTCGGCCCGGATCAGGCGGGTGGCAGCCGCAGCGATCTTGCGCACGCCCGGATGGAACAGCTTGCACAGCGCGGTCACGCTGCTCTCCGTGCCACTTGCGCGGAGCACGTCGGACAGATGCGCGCGGACGCTGGTCGCGGCGATCGCGAACAGTTCGATGCGGACGGCTTCGGGCAGCGTCGCAGCCTCGATCTCGGCCCACAATTTTTCGAGGTCGAGCAGCCGCTCGGTAATCAGGAAGGCGGTGATCACCTGCCCGAGCGAGGCGCCTTCCTCCTCGGTCATGTCGAGCGCAATGCTCGGCCCGAGCCGGTTGACGAAGCGGTTGGCGACCTTGGTCGCGAGGATCTGATGTCGCAACTGGTGGGCGCGGATGGCGTGCGCATGGGCGTTCGTCTTGCGCATGGGGGAAGGAAAGGCGTCGAGCAGTTGCGGCTCGATCAACTTATCGTCGGCAAGCGCAAGCTCCTCGGCCGCGTCCTGGAGTGCGAGCTTGGACATCGACAGCACCACGGCCAGTTCCGGGCGGGTCAGGCCGCGGCCCTCCTGCGCCCGCCGCAGCAGTTCTTCGCTGCTTGCAAGTCCCTCGACCTTTCGGTCGAGCCTGCCGCTGGCCTCGAGCAGCTCGATCGTCCGCACATGGCCGGGCAAGGCCAGCGCCCCGCCGCTTTCGGCGATCGACAGAGCGAGGCTTTGCAGGCGGTTGTCCTCGAGCACCAGTCCGGCGACTTCCTCGGTCATGCGCTCGAGCAGGGTGTTGCGCTTGGCTTGGGTCAGGCGGCCTTCGCGCATCTCGCGATTGAGCGCGATCTTGATGTTGACCTCATTGTCCGAGCAATCGACGCCGGCGCTATTGTCGATGAAGTCGGTGTTGATTCGTCCGCCGAGGCTTGCGAACTCGATCCGCGCGGCCTGGGTGATCGCCAGATTGGCGCCTTCGCCGATCACTCGCGCACCAAGCTCGCTGGCGTCGGCGCGGAGTGCGTCGTTGGACGGGTCGCCAACCTCGAGGTGCGGCTGGGTCGAAGCTTTGACATAGGTGCCGATGCCGCCGAACCACATCAGGTCGACGGGAGCCTTGAGAATGGCGTTGATGAGGCTTGCCGGGTCGATCGGCCCGGGAGCGAGGCCGAGCGCCTCGCGCGCCTCCTTCGACAGGGTCAGCGACTTGTCGGTGCGCTTGAAGATGCCGCCGCCTTTCGACAGCAGCTTGCGATCGTAATCGTCCCAACTCGACCGCGGCAGGTCGAACAGGCGCTGGCGCTCGGTCCAGCTTGCGGCAGGATCGGGCTCGGGATCGATGAAGATGTGGCGGTGGTCGAACGCGGCAACCAGCTTGATTGCCCTGGACAACAGCATGCCGTTGCCGAACACGTCGCCCGACATGTCGCCGCAGCCGGCGACCCGGATGGGATCGGTCTGCACGTCGACTCCCATCTCGAGGAAGTGGCGCTGGACCGAGATCCATGCTCCCCGCGCGGTGATCGCCATCGCCTTGTGGTCGTAGCCGTTCGATCCGCCGCTGGCGAAGGCGTCGCCAAGCCAGAAGCCGCGCTCCAGTGCGATGGCGTTGGCGATGTCGGAGAAGGTCGCGGTGCCCTTGTCGGCTGCAACCACGAAATAGGGGTCGTCGCCGTCGTGGATCACGACCGCGTCGGGATGGATGACCTTGCCGTCGACGAGATTGTCGGTGACCGACAGCAGCGACCGGATGAAGATACGGTAGGTCTCGGTCCCTTCCGCAAGCCAGGCGTCGCGGTTCGTCGGCGAAGGCAGATGCTTGGGGTAGAAGCCGCCCTTGGCGCCGGTCGGCACGATCACCGCATTCTTGACCAGCTGCGCCTTCATCAGGCCAAGGATCTCGGTGCGGAAGTCGTCGCGCCGGTCGGACCAGCGAAGCCCGCCGCGCGCGATCGGGCCGCCGCGCAGGTGAATGCCCTCGACCCGCGGCGAATAGACCCAGATCTCGCGCCACGGCACCGGCCGCGGGAGGCCGGGCACACGGCTCGAGTCGATCTTGAACGCGACCGCTTCGCCGGCGGCGGGCGAAAAGGCATTGGTGCGCAGGATCGCGTCGATCAGCGCGCACAGGCGCCGGAGGATGCGATCGTCGTCGATCCCGTGGACCTGGCCAAGCGCATCGTCGAATGCCGCGCGCTGACGCTCGATGGTCTTGTCTCGTCCGGGGGCGCCGGCGGGATCGTGCGCGGCGACGAACATCCCGACGAGCGCGCCCGTCGCTCGCGGCGCCCGGCGAAGCGCATCGACCACGGTGACCAGCCCGAACGAACTTCCAGTCTGGCGCAGGTAGCGGAACCAGGCGCGAAGCCACACGACCGGGCCGGTGTCGAGGCTGGCGTAGAGCACCAGTTGGTTGAACTCGTCATCCTCCGATTCGCGGCTGAGCACCGAGGCGATCGCGCGCTCGATGCTTTCGACGCGAGCGAGTATCGACGCGATGTCGTCCTCGTTGCCGACTTCGACGCGGAAATCGTGGATGTAGTCCGACCCGTGAGCAAGCGCGGTCGGCATCTCCTCGAGCACCCGGAAGCCGAAGTTCTCAAGCACCGGGACAGCCTCGGACAAGGCGATCAGCCCGCCTTTGCGGTAGGTCTTGAGGTGAAGCTCGCGCGGGCCGTCGACCGGGGAGCGCCAGATGCGCACCGCGCGGTCGTTCTCGTCGGCAAGCTCGCTCAGGCGGACGATGTCGGCCGCGCCCTCCTCGGGGCTGGTGCGGGCACGGTAGCCGTCGGGAAAGCCGCCGAGGTAGAGGAGCCCGAGCCGGGTCGCGCGCGCCGGGCCGACCAGCGCCGTCAGTTCGGCTTCGACCGTCGGCGCCCAGCCGCGGACCATGTCCTCGAGCGCTCCGTCGAGCCCTTCGGCATCGGGCAACTCGGCTGCCGGATCGATCGGCATGGTGAAGCGGATCAGCGCAAGCTCGCCCTCGCCAAGTTCGACCGACCAGTTGGTGATTCTCGTCTCGACTTCATTCTCGAGCATGGTTGCGATCGCCTTGCGCCGAGCCGTCGTCAGCTCGTCCCGCGGCAGCCACACGAATGCGTAGAGGTGGCGGCGAAGCGCGCCGGGAAGCAGCAGCAGCCGCGGGCGTGGGCGGTCGGCAAGCGACATTGCGGTCAAGGCGGCGGCACGGACCTCGGGGTCATCGAACGAGATCAGCAGGTCGTGCGGAAGCGTCGACACGACGTGGGCAAGCGCCTTTGCGCCGTGGCTCGACGGCGCAAAGCCAAGCTCGCGGTCGAGCTTGACCAGCCGCTCCCGTAACACGGGCACCTCCGCCGCCGGGGTGCGCAGCGCGGCGCTGGTCCACAGGCCGGCGTGGAGCGAGAAGCCGCCGCCGGTCCGCTTGACCATGACGATGTCGAGCGGCACGCGGCGATGGACCGGCGAAATGCGGTCGGCCTTGAGGATCAGGACCGAGCGCCGCTCGTCGGACAGATGGTCGATCGCGGCGCGAGCGAAATCCTCGTTCCACAACGCGACGTCGTTGCGAAGCAGGCCCTGCGGCGAGCCGATCCGGCCGCTGCGGTCGACTTCAGCATGGCCGAGCAGGGTGAAATTATCGTCCGCAAGCCAGCGCAGCAGCTCGGCCCCGGACCTGTCACGCTTGTCGAGCGCGTCCGCGTCGGCGCGCATCTGGCCAAGCATCTCGCGCCAGTCGGCAACCGCCGCGCGAACGTCGCCGAGCACCTGGTCGAGGTCGCGCACCAGCTCCTGCCGGCCACGGGCGTCGGTCCGGTCGATCTCGACATAGATGATCGATTCGGGCTCGCCGTCGCCGATCGCCTTGAGCTTGCCGGCCTTGTCGCGGGTCAGTTCGACGATCGGGTGGAGCAGGCGGTGCACGGCCAGTCCGCGCGTGGCGATCGCCGCCGCGACGCTGTCGACCAGGAACGGCATGTCCTCGTTGACTGCGACCAGCCGCATCCGCCGGCGCCCGGCTTCGCCGCCGGTCGATTGCAGCCGGATCACGCTGGTGCCGCGCTGGCGCACCGCGACCGCCTCGGCGACGAACTCGGCGGCCTCGCGCTGGCTTGCCGGGTCGAAACCTTCGGTCTCACCGGGCAGAGCGGTGGCCGTAAGGGCGTTGCGCAACGCCTCGACCAACGGCTTGGCGAGGCGCGTCTGGGCCGTCATGCTGATTGCTCCGGCAAATGTCGTGATGCGTCGCGCCTATAGCGCCGCGGCTGCAAGCGGGACAAGCCGCGCGGATGATTTAGGCTCGGCGTCGGGTTTGCCGCGCTTGCAGCGCCGCACGGATCAACCTCGGCCTTGCCGGGCCGCGGGTGCGCTGGTAGGGGAAGCGCCGCTTTTCCACCGGGATCGCCGCCTTAGCTCAGCTGGTAGAGCATCGCATTCGTAATGCGGGGGTCACAGGTTCGAGTCCTGTAGGCGGCACCATATTTTCCCGCAGCCCGTCTAACCGACGGCTAAGGACAGGAATCATCCATGCTGGCTCAGGGGCCAAGATGAAGACCATTTCGGTCGCGATTGCTGCGACTGCCCTGTTCGGCTCAGCTGCGCCGGCTCAGACGATCGCCGCCGAGCAGTCGGTTGCCGACGCGTCTCAGCCGCTTCGGCTGAGCATGGAGGAAGCCGTCGATCTCGCGGTCAGCCGCAGCTTCCGGGCAACTCGGGCGCAGCGCAACTCCGCGATGTCCGAACTCCGTCACGAGAACGCCAAGGCCGACTACCTCCCCCGGATTGAAGCGAACGTCGTGGGCGAGCAGGCGAACAGGAGCTACGTCGAGCAGGGAGTGGACTACGACCCTTACGCGAACCGGGATTTTCGCGGCGGAGTGACCAGCGGGCTGTGGGTCCCGATCGACGTCTCCGGAGTCATCAAGCGGCAGGTCCGGCGGGCCCGGACCGACAGCCAGATTTCCGCTCATGAGATCGACCAGGCAATGCTCGATGCCGCGTTCGAGGCGGAGAACAACTATCTCAACGCGCTTCGAGCGCAGGAGAATGTGGCGGCCGACGAGCGGGTCGTCGAGCAGATCAAAGCCTTGCTTGAAGCCGCCGAAACGCGGGCTCCAGGCGTCGTGCCGTTCCTCGAGGTGGAGCTCGGAAACGCCCAGCAGGCGCTGACCAGCAGCAGCACCGGAGCGGACCAGGCGCAGGACGGCCTCAAGCAGACGCTGCGAATGCCGCTCGATATCCGGCTTCACCTGACGACCAAGCTCGACGTCGTCCCGGAAGCCGTCGCCGA
>JASLBJ010000101.1 GCA_030146725.1 Sphingomicrobium sp.
AGGGTGACGACGCTGAAGATCATCTCCTGGAACGTCAATTCGGTGCGCGCACGCATCGACATCGTCGAGCGCTTGCTGGTCGAGGAGCGGCCCGACGTGCTGTGCCTGCAGGAAACCAAGGCGCTAAACGACGTCTTTCCGACCGCCTTGTTCAAGCGCCACGGCCTCGTCCACCAGCAGCTCAACGGCCAGAAAATGCACCATGGCGTCGCGGTCCTCAGCCGCTTGCCGCTGGGCGATCCGGGCAGCCACGACTGGCAGGACAATGGCGAGGCGCGGCACGTCGGTGCGCGGCTGCCCGGCGGCCTGAGGATCGAGAACGTCTATGTGCCAGCCGGCGGCGACATTCCCGACCGTACCCTCAACCCCAAGTTCGGGCAGAAGCTCGACTTCATCGGGCGGATGACGCGCTGGTCGGAGGCTTTACGCGAGCCGACGCTGATTGTCGGCGACTTCAATGTCGCGCCGCTCGAATGCGATGTGTGGAGCCACAAGGCGCTGCTCGATGTCGTCAGCCATACGCCGGTCGAAGTCGACGCGCTCAACCGGCTGCAGCAGGCGCATGACTGGATCGACATCGGCCGCAGCTTCGTTCCCGCGCCGGAGCGTTGCTTCACCTGGTGGAGCTACCGGTCGATGGATTGGACGAAGAACGATCGCGGGCGGCGGCTCGACCATATGTGGGTCTCGCCCGAACTCAGGAGCAATGTCACCGCGCACCGCGTGCTCGAGCCGTGCCGTGGCTGGCAGCGCCCGTCCGATCACGTCCCGCTGGTCTGCGAGCTGAGCCTTTGAGCCTGGCACGCGGAATCGCCGCGCTCAGGGCCGGGCGCCCGGTGATCCTTTCTACCGAAACCTCCGTAACTCTGCTCGCGGTCGAGACCGCAACGCCCGAGCTGCTCGACCTGCTCGATCCGGACAAGGCAGCGCCGTTGCTGATCAGCGGTGCGCGAGCGGCGGCGCTGTCGCTGGCCAACCGCCGCGATGCCGCCGATCCGGCCCGCGCCGTGCTGCTCGACCGCAGTGTCTGGCTCAATCCGGCGACCGCGCTCGAGCTGGTCGATCCGGGCCGCGACCTGGCGCGCGCGCCGGTCGGTCCGCTCCAGCCGATCGCACTCGACGATCCCGTCGCGGCCGAAGCTGCGTTACGCCTCGCGCGGCTTGCGGGGCTGCTCCCGGCGCTGTGGCTGCTCGGAGAGGCAGTTCCGTCGGCAGTGCAATTGTCCCCGGCCGATCTGCAGAATTCGGGCGCAGTGACGCTGGTCGCCCGCGCGGCATTGCCGCTCGCTGGCTTGCCCCCGACCCAAATCGTCGCCTTTCGCGCCGCGGACGGCCAAGAGCATGTCGCGCTTGTCGTCGGCGCGTTCGGCGGCCGGCCGCCGCTCGTCCGGCTGCACAGCGAGTGCCTGACCGGCGATGTGTTTGGGTCGCTCAAATGCGACTGCGGGCCGCAGCTGCACAGGGCGTTGCGGCTGATCGGCACGGCCGGCGGCGGCGTCTTGTTGTACCTGCGCCAGGAGGGCCGCGGGATCGGGCTCGCCAACAAATTGCGCGCCTATGCGCTGCAGGATCGAGGGCTCGACACGGTCGATGCCAACCAGCGGCTTGGGTTTGCCGACGACGAGCGCGGCTATGACGATGCCGCGGCGATGCTCCGGGCGCTCGGGATCAGCCAGGTGCGGCTGCTGACCAACAATCCCGCCAAGGTCGCGGGTCTGGCGAGCGCGGGTGTCGAGGTCATCGAGCGGGTCGCGCACCATATGCCGGTCAATCCGCACAATGCCGATTATCTCGCGGTCAAGCGCGCCCGCAGCGGGCATCTGACCTGACCGACCGTCAGTCGTCGAACAGCGCCGTTCCAACCCTCACCGCGGTCGCGCCCAGCATCACCGCCGCACGGTAATCCCCCGACATGCCCATGCTGAGCCCGGTGACGCCGTGGCTTCGGGCGAGTTCGGCCAGCAGCGCAAAGAACGGCGACGGCTCCACCCCGAGCGGCGGGATCGCCATCAGGCCCGCCAGCGGCAGCGGCGTGGCGCGCACCGCGGCGATGAGCTCGCCTACGTCGCCGATCGGGCAGCCGCCCTTCTGCTCCTCCTCCCCGACATTGACCTGGATGTAGACCGCCGGGGCGCGCCCGGCCTTCGCGGCCTCGACCGCCAGCGCGTCGAGCAGCGAGCGCCGGTCGAGCGAGTGAATGACGTCGAACAGCCGCACCGCCTCGGCCGCCTTGTTCGATTGCAGCCGGCCGATGCAGTGCAGGATAAGGCCGGGGTTGCGCTCGATCAGCGCGGGCCATTTGGCGAGCGCCTCCTGCACCCGGCTCTCGCCGAAATCGCGCTGTCCGGCGGCGATCAACGGCTCGATTGCCTCGACACTGCGGGTCTTGCTGACCGCAATCAGCGTCACGTCCCCAGGCTTGCGGCGGGCCAGCGCTGCCGCAGCGGCGATCTCGCTCAGACTAAGGTCGCGACGATGTGCAGCGCTGCTCATCGACCCGCTATAGGAAGCGCCATGCCCCGCGGCCAAACCTTTCCTCAAGCATGGCTGGTGACCGACGCGCGGCTCGGCAATGTGCGCAAGCTGGTTGCGAGGCTGCCGCGTGGGACCGGGGTGCTGGTGCGGCAGCACGAGCTCGCTCGGGGTGAGCGGGTGAGGCTGTTGCGCGGGCTACGGCTTGTGGGGCGGGTGAGGGGTTTGCGGATCGTTGACGAGGCCGAGCGTGGGAGCGCTCGGGTTCATGATGCGCGGGAGATTCGGCTGGCACGGCTGGGGGGTGCGAGGCTGATGCTTCTGTCGCCGCTGTTCGCGACTCGGACCCATCCTGGTGCGGTGCCGCTTCCCCGGATGCGGGCTGCGGCGCTGGCGCGGCTGGCTGGGCGGCCGTTGCTGGCGCTCGGCGGGATGGATGCGCGGCGTTTCAGGCTGGTGCGGGGGTTGGGGTTCGATGGGTGGGCTGGGGTGGATGCTTGGGGTGGTTCCCGGGCAGGGGTCACGGGGGCGGCCCCGTGACGTCGGTCCGGTCGCTCGCGCGCCGGTCGGCCGGCCTGCGCCGTCTCTTCGCCAAGCTTGCGCTCGCTTCGCTCCGCTTTCGTTAGGCTCGGCGGCTTAGGTCAGAACTTGAACGCGGTTCCGACGTAGACGGCCTGGCTGTCGCGGCGGTCGTCGGCAACGGGCGCGATCCGATCCCGGTCGATCCGGTAACGGACGCCGCCCGTGACCGCGATCCGGCGGCTGATGTTGTACGATCCGCCGAGATCGAGGA
>JASLBJ010000115.1 GCA_030146725.1 Sphingomicrobium sp.
GCCAGGGCCAAGTGCATCGGTTCATCCGATGCGGTCCGACATCGCAGGTGCCTTCAAAAAGGCGCCAGCCAGAGGGGCCCGGTCCGCGTGGGCTGCACTAGCAGGACAACCCCGACGCATCAAGATCACCTGTGCGAACCCGTCCGAAGAACCGCTGCCGCGTGGCTGACGGACCCAGCCCGGTGCCGCTGCGTTCAGCCTCCCGATGCACGACATGGAAGCTCTCGACACCACCCTGTTCGAACCCCCGCCCGACAGCGAGGCGTTCTACTCCGAGTGCCTGCGGCTGCTCGCAGCGTCGGACATCCCGTTCCTCGTCTCGGGCACCTACGCGCTTGCCTGCTACACCGGCATCGTCCGCCCGACCAAGGACGTGGACGTGTTCGCCAAAGCCGGGGACAGCCTCAAGATCCTCGCCTACTTCAAGGAGCAGGGCTTCGGCGTCGAGATGGTCGAGGAGCGCTGGCTTGCGCGGGTCGTCCGCGGCGGGCTGTTCATGGACGTGATCTTCAACATGCCGACCGCGTCGACCCATGTCACCGACGACTGGTTCGAGCATGCGCCGCGCGTCGCCATCTACGACACGCCCGTCCGCCTCGTGCCCCCGACCGAGTTCGTCTGGTCGAAGATCTTCGTCCAGGACCGCTACCGCTACGATGGCGCCGATGTCGCGCACATGATCCTCAAGACCCACGACCAGATCGACTGGCATCGCCTGCTGTCGAACATGGAGCTGTATTGGGAAGTGCTGCTGGTGGCGCTGCTCAACTTCCGCTTCATCTATCCGAGCGAGCGCAACCTCGTCCCGCGCTGGCTGCTCGACGAACTGCTCGAGCGGGTTCGCTCGCAGGCCGAGGTGGAGCCGCCCCACCTCAAGGTGTGCCGCGGCCGCATCTTCAGCCCGCGCGACTATGTCACCGACGTCAAGGAGTGGGGCTTCTCCGAAGTCGTCGGCAATCTCGAGGAACGGCATGAACGACGTTGAACAACGCGAGCAGCCCGTGGACAGCGGCCCGACCGTAACTATCGCGGCGATCGGCGACCTCCATGTCACCGAGACCTCGGTCAGCCCGTTCCGCGACCTGTTCATCGAACTGTCGGGCAAGGCCGACGTGCTCGTGCTGTGCGGCGACCTGACCAATTTCGGCAAGACGCACGAGGCCGAGATCCTCGCCGAGGACCTGCGCGCGTGCACGATCCCCGTCGTCGGCGTGCTCGGCAATCACGACTATGAATGCGGCCAGCCGGACAAGGTCGCCGAGATCCTCCACCAGGCCGGGCTGACCGTGCTCGACGAGCAGGCGGTCGAAGTCGCCGGGATCGGCTTTGCCGGGGTTAAGGGCTTCGTCGGCGGCTTCGGGCGCGGCGAACTGGCCCCGTTCGGCGAGCCCGAGATCAAGGCGTTCGTCGACATCGCCAACAATGAAGCGCGCAAGCTCGAGAACGGCCTTCGCTCGCTACGCACCGAAAAGGCCGTCGCGGTGTTGCATTACGCGCCGATCGTCGAAACACTCGAAGGCGAGCCGCTCGAGATTTATCAGTATCTCGGCTCGGCCCGGCTTGCCGACGCGATCGACCGCTTCGACAATGTGAAGGCGGTGGTCCACGGCCACGCCCATCACGGCAGCTACGAAGGCCGGACGCGACGCGGGACCCCCGTCTATAATTGCGCGCAGTTCGTCCTGACGCCGAAGTTCGGGCGCCCCTACGCCCTGCTCGAGATCTAGCGCCGCTCGGACGCGGTTTCCGCGCGCGCCTTGGCGAACTCCGACCCCGGCTTCCACCCCGGCCAGGCGCGGCTGTTCGCGAGGCGAGCACCGATCGCGTAGAGCAATTCGGCCTCCTGCGCCGCCCCCGTCAAGTCCCAGTCCGGGCTCCAGGCGTCGCATGGCTGGTGGTAGCAGTTCGCGGTGAAGTCGCTGACCCACTTCTCGCCTGCCGGCTTGCCGCCGTTGACGAGGTCGTTGCCGCCCGCCAGCGCCATGATCAGCAGCGGCGGGACTCCGCGCTTGGCAAGCGCGAAATGGTCGGCGCGATAGAACAGCCCGCGCTCGGGGTGGCTTTCCGGCGTGATCGTCCGCCCCTGCGCCGCGGCGGCGTCGGCGAGATACTCCTCCAGCTCGCTCTGCCCGCCGCCGATCAGCACCACGTCGCGCGCGGCGCCCGCCGTCTGCAGCGTGTCGAGCGTCAGGTTCGCGGCCATGGTCGCATGCGGATAGAGCGGGTTGGCGCTGTAATGCTCGCTGCCGAGCAGCCCGCGCTCCTCGCCGGTCCAGGCGGCGAACAGCAAGGTCCGCTGCGGCCGCGGCCCAGCAGCGAAGAGGCGCGCGATCTCGATCATCGCCGCGATCCCAAGCGCATCGTCGGACGCACCCGGGCGGATCGTGCGTCCCTGGGCATCCGGCGGGCCGATGCCATAGGCATCCCAATGCCCGCTGTAGGACACGGTTTCGTTCGGAAAGCGTGAGCCGGTCAGCTTGCCGATCACGTTCTGGCTGGTCAGCCGCGTGAGCGCGACCGCGGCATCGGCCGACAGCGTCGCCTTGAGGTCGATCGGGCGGAACGCCGCGGTGCGCGCCTGGCGTTTGACCTGCTCGAAATCATGTCCGGCCCGCCTGAGCAGATCGGCGGCGACGCTGCGCTGGATCCATCCCTGCAGCAGCACCGGCGCCTGCGCGCCTGGCGGCAGCACGATGTTGAAGTTCTCCGACGCCGGGCTCTGGACGACGTTCCAGCCATAGCCGGCGCCTTCGGTCTCGTGCACGACCAGCGCCGCGATCGCGCCGCGCCGCGCCGCTTCCTCGAACTTGTACGTCCAGCGCCCGTAATAGGTCATCGTCTTGCCGCCGAACTTGCCGGCGACCGGTTCGCCCGGCGCGGCCTCGAAATCAGGATCGTTGACGAGGAACACCGCGACCTTGCCGGTCAGGTCGACGCCCTTGAAGTCGTCCCACTGGCGCTCTGGCGCGTCGACGCCGAAACCGACGAAGACCATCGGCGCGTTGGCGATCCGCGCCTGCTCGACCGCCCGGACGGTGCTGAGGTAGATGTCGTCGGGCAGGCGCAGCGGCGTGGTGCGGGCACCCTGCCGGACAGACAGCCGGACGGGTGTCTGCAGCCTGGTGCGGATCATCGGCACGGTCTGGGTCCAGCCGCCATTCTCGCCGCCGGGTTCGAGCCCGGCGTTGCGGAACTGCTCGGTCAGGAAGGCGACGGTGCGCTCCTCGCCGACCGTCCCCATCGAGCGGCCCTGGAATTCGTCCGACGCGAGCGTCCGGGTCACGCTCGACATGCGCTCAATGCTGATCGGCGCCCGCGGCGGTGCCACTTGGGCGGTCGGCGTCGCCATTGCGACTTGCGGCGCAGGCACCGGAACGGCCTGGCAAGCGGCCAAGAGCAGCGCGAAACACGGGAAAGCAGCGGACCAGTTTCTCATCGGCGACTCTCCAGGCAATCGGACGCATCGTGGCGTGCTAGCCCGCCGCTTGTTCATCCCCGACCGGCCGCGGCGCAAGGTCAATCCACAGCAAATTCGCGTTAACCACCATTTACCGGCTTGCGTCTTTCCGCGGATAAGGCACAATGGATAGTGTTGCAGCGGGGGCTGCTCTCAAGACCTAGTGTTCTTAGCCGGAGTTCTTATATTCCGGAGCGAGCCGCACGTGCCCTGTGGATATCGGGGACGGGAATGAGAAAAGCCCCTGCTCGTGGCGAAAAGGCCTAGGGTGCAGCCATGGACCCGAGTCGAACAATGCAGGAACAAACGGCTTGCAAAGAGCCGGACAGCGGGCGGGAGAGCGCAATGGATTTCGCAGGTCACAATGACGTCGGAGGCGAGGATGTCGCAATCTCGGTGCGCACCAGCCACACGGTCGACAGCCGCGCGTTCGAGGTCGTCACCGACCCGTCGCGTGATGCGCTGCTGACCGAGTTCGGCAAGGACACGCTGCGCGACCGCTATCTGCTTCCGGGCGAGGGCTTCCAGGACCTGTTCGCGCGAGTCGCCTCGGCCTATGCCGACGACGCCGGCCACGCGCAGCGCGTCTACGACTATATCTCGCGGCTGTGGTTCATGCCCGCGACCCCGGTCCTCAGCAACGGCGGCACCGGCCGCGGGCTGCCGATCAGCTGCTATCTCAACAGCGTGTCCGACAGCCTCGACGGCATCGTCGGCACCTGGAACGAGAATGTCTGGCTAGCCTCCAAGGGCGGCGGCATCGGCACTTACTGG
>JASLBJ010000192.1 GCA_030146725.1 Sphingomicrobium sp.
GGTCAAGGCGCCGGGCATCATCCCGCGCAAGTCGGTCCACGAGCCGGTCCAGACGGGCCTGAAAGCGCTCGACGCGCTGGTACCGGTCGGCCGCGGCCAGCGCGAGCTGATCATCGGCGATCGCCAGACCGGCAAGTCGGCCGTGGCGATCGACACCTTCATCAACCAGAAGACCAACAACGCGTCGGGCGACGAGAGCCAGAAGCTGTACTGCATCTATGTTGCGATCGGGCAGAAGCGCTCGACCGTTGCGCAGATCGTCCGGGCGCTCGAGGAAAACGGCGCGATGGAATATACCATCGTGGTCGCCGCGACCGCTTCGGAGCCCGCGCCGCTGCAGTTCCTCGCGCCCTACACCGGCTGCGCGATGGGCGAGTATTTCCGCGACAACGGCATGCACGCCGTCATCGTCTATGACGATCTGTCGAAGCAGGCGGTCGCCTATCGCCAGATGTCGTTGTTGCTGCGCCGCCCGCCGGGCCGCGAGGCGTATCCCGGCGACGTGTTCTACCTCCACAGCCGCCTGCTCGAGCGCGCGGCCAAGATGAACGAAGCCAACGGCTCGGGCTCGCTGACAGCGCTGCCCATCATCGAGACGCAGGCGGGCGACGTGTCGGCCTACATCCCGACCAACGTGATCTCGATCACCGATGGGCAGATCTTCCTCGAGACCGATTTGTTCTACCAGGGCATCCGCCCGGCGATCAACGTCGGCCTCAGCGTCAGCCGGGTCGGGTCGGCGGCGCAGACCAAGGCGATGAAGAAGGTCTCGGGCTCGATCAAGCTCGAGCTTGCGCAGTATCGCGAAATGGCGGCGTTCGCGCAGTTCGGCTCGGACCTCGACGCCTCGACGCAGAAGCTGCTTGCCCGCGGTGCGCGGCTGACCGAGCTGCTCAAGCAGGGCCAGTATCAGCCGATGCCGGTCGAGGAGCAGGTCGCGTCAATCTACGCTGGAACGCAAGGGTTCCTCGACCCGGTCGAGGCCCGCGACGTCACTCGCTACGAGGCGGCAATGCTGAGCTACATGCGTTCGGAGCGGCCGGAAGTGCTGGCGAAGATCCGCGACACCAAGGCGCTCGACGACGAGACTGCGGCGGCGCTCAAGGATGCGCTGACGGCGTTCGGCAAGACGTTCGCGTAAGGTCGCGGGATGGCAAGTCTCAAGGCCCTCAAAGGCCGCATCAGCTCGGTCAAGTCGACGCAGAAGATCACCAAGGCGATGAAGATGGTCGCCGCGGCCAAGCTTCGCCGTGCGCAGCAGAACGCCGAGGCCGGTCGTCCCTATGCGACGCGGATGGCGAGCACCGTGACGTCGATCGCCAGCCGGGTGACCGTCGGTCCCGAGAGCCCGAAACTGCTTGCCGGAACGGGCAAGGACGACACGCATCTGATCCTGCTCGTCACCGGCGACCGCGGGCTTGCCGGCGCGTTCAACAGCAACATCGTCCGCGCTGCACGGCGCAGCGCCGAGGAGCTGACGCGCCAGGGCAAGACGGTGCTGTTCTACCTCGTCGGACGCAAGGGCCGGCCGGTGATCCAGCGCTTCTACCCCAAGGCGATCATCGGCCAGTACGACACGTCCGGAATGAAGGCAGCGACCTATGCCGACGCGCAGGCGATCGCGCGCGAGATCGTCGACCGCTTTTCGACCGATGGGGTCGATGTCGTCCATCTGGCTTACGCCAACTTCCGCTCGACGCTGGTGCAGGAGCCGGTGATCGAGCAGATCATCCCGATCCGCGTTCCCGCCAACGATGCCGGCAAGGCGGGCGCGGCCAGTGCAGCGGTCGAATACGAGCCCGACGAGGAGGAGATCCTGGCCGAGCTGCTGCCGCGCAACATCTCGGTCCAGGTCTATCGCGCACTGCTCGAGAACCAGGCGGGCTTCTACGGAAGCCAGATGACCGCGATGGACAATGCGACGCGCAATGCCGGCGACATGATCAACAAATTGTCGATCATCTACAACCGCCAGCGCCAGGCGGTAATCACCACCGAACTGATTGAAATCATCTCGGGCGCCGAAGCGCTCTAAGTCCGAACCAAGCCCAAGGAACCTGCATCATGGCCACCGCCGCCCACACCCTCCCACCGCAGACGAGCAACCTCGTCGGCCGAGTCGCGCAAGTGATCGGCGCGGTCGTCGACGTTGCGTTCGACGGCGACCTGCCGCCGATCCTCGGCGCGCTCGAGACCGACAATGGCGGCAACCGCCTGGTCCTCGAAGTTGCGCAGCATCTTGGCGAGAATGTCGTGCGCACGATCGCGATGGACTCGACCGACGGACTGACGCGCGGCCAGACGGTCAATTCGACCGGAAGCCAGATCCGCGTGCCAGTCGGACCGATGACGCTCGGCCGGATCATGAACGTCATCGGCGAGCCGATCGACGAGCGTGGGCCGATCGGCAGCGACCTGTTCGCGCCGATCCACGCCGAGGCGCCGATGTTCGTCGACCAGTCGACCGAAGCCGCCATCCTTGTCACCGGGATCAAGGTCATTGACCTGCTCGCGCCTTATGCCAAGGGCGGCAAGATCGGCCTGTTCGGCGGCGCCGGGGTCGGCAAGACCGTGCTCATCCAGGAGCTGATCAACAACATCGCCAAGGGCCACGGCGGCGTGTCGGTGTTCGCCGGGGTCGGCGAGCGTACCCGCGAGGGTAATGACCTGTATCACGAATTCCTCGAGGCCGGGGTCATCGCTACCGATGCGGACGGCAATCCGACGCCCGAAGGCTCCAAGGTCGCGCTGGTGTTCGGCCAGATGAACGAGCCGCCGGGTGCGCGCGCCCGCGTTGCGCTGTCGGGCCTGACCCAGGCCGAATATTTCCGCGACGTCGAAGGCCAGGACGTGCTGTTCTTCGTCGACAACATCTTCCGCTTCACCCAGGCGGGTTCGGA
>JASLBJ010000211.1 GCA_030146725.1 Sphingomicrobium sp.
GAACATCGGGCTGTCGACCAGCATCTCATAATTGGTCACGGCATAGTCGATGCGGTTACCGATCCGGCGCTCGCCGTCGAGCGCCGCGATCCCGGTGAAGCCGGCCGGCAGGGTCACCGACGGCTGCACCATGATCTGCCGGACGAAATGCCCGGCGGGATAGAGCGACACCTTCTCCCACTGGAGATTGAGCAGGTCCGGAGTGATCTCGACCCGGTCGATCGCCCCCGCCGCATTCGAGAAATATTCGAATCCGACCTCGATGGTCGAGACGCCGGCGGGGACGTCGACTTGAAACGCGAACACGTCGCGGGGATCGCGGCGCCACGTCAGGGCCTGGCCGTTGCCGGTGAAGCGGAACCCAGCGACCGCTTCGATCGGCCCGCTCGGCGCGTGGTTGCCGGGGAGCCACTGCGGATAGCGCAGGGTCAGGCGGCCCGCCGCCGCAACGGGAATCGTCTGGCGAACGCGAAAGATGCCGCGAACCGTATCGCTCGCATCGACGTGCAGCGTCAGCACCCCCGGATAACGCACGTCCCGAGGCGCCATGTCGGCGGTTGCAGGTGCGGCAGGGGCGGGGCCTTTGCTTGCGGCTGGCATGCCGATGGTCGCTGCGATGGCAGCCGGAATCAAGAACCGCACACAACGCTCCGATGCTTGGGGACAGGAACTGCCGCAAGCATCGGCGAACCGAGCGCTGCTCGCAACTATCAAGAGATGAATGGAGGCCCGACCGGGAATCGAACCCGGGTGCGAGGATTTGCAGTCCTCTACGTCACCACTCCGCCATCGGGCCGTGGACGAGCGCCTTGCGGGAGGCGGCAGTCGATTGTCAACCGGGCCCGTTCGACCAAAGGCGGTTGGCGTCGGGGCGCTCGCCATATAGAGTGACAGTCCAGTTCAAGTGTGTTAGTGGCATAAAACAGTTATGACGGTCCAGCTTCCAGTCCCCGACTATGCCGCTGCCCGGCGCACGATGGTCGAGAATCAGTTGCGTCCCCAAGGCGTAACCGATGCGGGGGTCATCGCCGGAATGGGCGCGGTCGCGCGCGAACTGTTCGTGCCCGCGGCGGTGCGGCCGTTGGCCTATGCCGATCGCGCGCTTGCACTTGGCGGCGGTCGCTTTCTGTCTCCGCCGGCCGCTCTTGGCGAGCTGCTGACGGCGATGGCGCCCGAAAGCGGCCATCGCGCTCTCGTCGTGGGGGCGGCGACCGGCTACTCGGCCGCCTTGCTCGCGCACATCGGCTGCCGGGTCACCGCGCTCGATTGCGCGCCCGATCTTGCCGCAAGTGCGCGCGACCATGGCCTGAACGTGGTCGAGGGCCTGCTTGCGGACGGCCATGCAGCCGGCGCTCCTTACGACCTGATCCTGATCGACGGAGCAGTCGAATATCTGCCCGACGCTCTCATCGAACAGCTGGCTGACGGCGGCCGGCTCGGCGCTGCGCTGGTCGAACGCGGGATCAGCCGGCTGATCGTCGGGCGCAAGGCCGGCGGCGGTTTCGGACACCTGTCGATCGGCGACGCCGGGGTTCCAGCGCTGCCCGGTTTCGCGCGTCCACGCGCTTTCACTTTCTGAAGGGGTATTCGAACGTGCGTAAGCTTATCGGGGGCACATTGGCCGCCGTTCTCATGGCCGGCACGGCCTCGGCGGACACGCTGCGCGAAGCGCTCGTGTCGACCTACGCCAATAATCCGACCATCTCGGGCCAGCGCCAGTCGCTTCGCGTGACCGACGCCGACGTCGCGATCGCCCGGGCCGCCGGACGGCCGCAGATCAGCGCAACCACCGGCCTCAACCAGGACCTCACCCGAAGCGGCATTCTCGATACCGGCGGCAAGGGCCCCGATCTGTCGGTGGGGGTCGACCTTAGCTACCCTTTGTTCAACGGCGGCAGCGTCCGTAACCAGGTGCGCGCCGCCGAAACCCGCGTCGAGGCAGGCCGCGCAACCTTGCGCGCGGTCGAAGGCGACGTGTTCACCGAAGCCGTCGCGGCCTACATGGACGTGATCCGCGACCGCGCCATCGTCGAACTCAACGCCAACAACGTCCGGGTGCTCGAGACCAATCTCGAAGCCACCCGCGACCGCTTCGAAATCGGCGACCTGACCCGCACCGATGTTGCCCAGTCCGAAGCGCGGCTGCAGATCGGGCGCTCCAACCTTGCCACCGCGCGCGGCCGGCTGACCGGAAGCGAGGAGAATTACCGCCGCGTAGTCGGCCAGCGCGCGGGCGAGCTTGCGCCGCCGCCGCCGCTCCCGCCGCTTCCCGCTACCCCCGACCAAGCGGCGCAGATCGCGCTTGCCAACAACCCCGATCTCCTCGCGATCAACCGCCAGGCGATTGCCGCCGGCTTCGATGTCCGGGTCGCCCGCGCAAGCCGGCTGCCGACCGTGTCGGGCGTTGCGCGTGGCACCTATGTCAACGCGCTCGGAGGTCAGGAGAACAGCCTGCTGCCAAGCACCGGCACGCAGAGCACCGCCGGCCTTAATGCCCGGATCCCGCTGTTTCAGGGCGGACTACCCGCCGCGCGGATCCGCCAGGCGCAGGCGTTCGAGGGCCAGCTGCTCGAGCAGACTATTGCTACCGAACGCGCCGTCGTCGCCCAGGTCCGCTCGGCCTTTGCAAGCTACGACTCGGCGCAGCGCGCGATCGCGTCGAATACCGTCGCAGTGCAGGCCAACGAACTCGCGCTCGAGGGCGCGCGGGCCGAGCGCAGCGTCGGCACCCGCACAGTGCTCGACGTGCTCAACGCCGAGCTCGAACTGCTCAATTCGCAGGTCGCCTTGGTCACAGCCAAGCGCGACGCCTATGTTGCGGGCTTCCAGTTGCTCAACGTCATGGGCCAGGCGGAAGCCGACGATCTCGGGCTCGATGGCGGGCCGCTCTACGATCCGCTCGGCAACTACCGCCGGGTCTCGCGCAACTGGAACGACTGGGCAGGCGAGCCGCGCTATGTGCCGACCAGCACGCGCACTTTGACTCCGGCCGAGGCTGCGCCTTTGCCAACCGCACCGGCGCAAATTGCACCGGGGCCAACCACACCGGCGCCAACGGTGCCGGGCACGAGCCAGTAGCCGCCGATGCAATCATCCGGCCGCGAACCATCGATGGAAGACATCCTCGCTTCGATCAAGAAAGTGATCGCCGAGGACAAGGTGCTGCAGACGGCTGTCCGAGTGGAGCCTGCCGCCGACCCTGCCGCCGACCCCGAGGACGTGCTCGAACTCGACCAGCCGCTTGCCCCACCGGTCGACCTCGGCCCCCCGCTGCTCGATACTGCCGCTGCCGATCACAGCCGGCAGGCGCTCCAGCAGCTATCGACCGTGGCCGCCGCAAGCCCACCGGTGCCGCAGGTCACCCCGCTCGAGGACGTCGTCCGGGAGATGCTCCGGCCGATGCTCAAGCAGTGGCTCGACGAGCATCTGCCGGCAATGGTCGACGACCATGTCAAGCGCGAGATCACGCGCATCACCGGGCGGCCGCTTTAGCCGTCCGCGTCGGGCTGGCGGTTGAACGCGTCCACCGCTCTCGCTAACCGCCGGCAATGACCGAATTGCCGAAGACCTTTGAACCGGGCCCGATCGAGCGCCGCTGGTACGAGCATTGGGAGAGCAATGGCCTGTTCCGGCCGAGCCGCCCGGACGCCCAGCCGTGGACGATCGTCAACCCGCCGCC